>NZ_DATBUP010000034.1:0-72373 GCF_036515995.1 Pedomonas sp.
CGCGACGGCCGCAACCTCAGGGACGAATGGGGCTCGGACGATCCGCGGTCCTATCTCGGGGTGACATTGCCCGGCTACCCCAATTACTTCCTGACCGTCGGGCCCAACAGTGCGCCGAACCATGCTGCGGGCCAGAACCTCGTCTCCGAGGTCCAGATCAACTACATCATCGAGTGCCTGGACTGGACGATATCCAGCAAGAAGAAGGCAATCGAGCCGCGCCGGGACGCCTTCGATGCCTGGAATGCCCAGATCGACAAGCGCATGGAGCAGATGATCTGGAGCCATCCCAAGGCCAAGAACAATTACAAGAACGCGCGCGGCCGCGTGTTCCGGTCATGGCCATATCGCCTGGTTGATTACTGGAACGAGATGCGCGGGCCAAGAAAAGAGCATTTTGACCTGCTCTAAAACAGCCCGGTCCGGGGCCGGGGTGCAAGACAAGAACAACAGGGCTAAGCGGGAGTATCAAGAATGGGTCGCTTGGAAGGCAAGGTTGCCGTCGTCACGGGGGCAGGGCGGATCGGCAATATCGGGCTTGCAATCTGCGAGGCTTTTTTGCGCGAAGGCGCCAAGGCGGTTGTCGGCACCGATTTCCGGCGCGACGAGGCCGACGCGATCGTATCGCGTGTTGAAAGCGCTTATGGGGCCGGGCGTTTCCGGCTGGCCGAGCATGACGTCACCAGCGAAGAGGACTGGCGGCGCGTGATCGATGAGACGATCGGCGACTGGGGCGGCATTGATGTGCTCGTCAATAATGCCGGGATCTCCGTGCATGCCGGGATTGCCGATACGTCGCTTGAAGACCTGCGCAAGGTCATGGCGGTCAATCACGATGCCCTGTTTCTCGGCATGAAACTCTGTGCACCTGCGCTGGCGGAGGCGGCAGGGCGCTTTGCTGGCGGTGGTGCGATCATCAATAACCTCTCGATGGCGTCCTACATGCCCAATGCCAACAATATCGGCTATCATGTCTCCAAGGCGGCGGGGCGCATGCTGACGCTCTGCGGCGCGATCGAGTTCGGGCCGAGGAAGATCCGCGTCAATTCGGTCCATCCTGGACTGACGATGACACCTCTCATTTATGAGGGCCTCAATGATTATGTCGCTGCTGGCCTCTGGGAGACGCCCGAGGCCGCCGAGGCGGCCATTGCCGGAATGGGGCCGCTCAAAATTTCAAGCCAGCCTGAAGACACCGCACACGCCTTTGTCTACCTGGCATCGGAGGAAGCACGCTTCGTCACCGGTGCCTCCCTCTACCATGACGGCGGTATCGGTCAGCGGTACTGAATGAGCGTTTAGCAGAACCATGCGGGCTGCCTTGCCAACAGCCCGCAACTGGCACGGCTGATGCCAGCCCTGGGGCGGACTGAGCGAGCGGCCCCGCCCGGCAGGCATTTCATCTGTTTGCCCCCCCTATGGCGTCACCTGCGGGGGAGCAGAGGGCGCGCGTCCTGCCTGTCAGCGACGAGGACAGGGCTCGGCCGCATGACTTGAGAGCGCATGTGCCCGCCGGCAAGAGCGGATTGCACCGGACTGGTCACCCGCACCTCATGCGAAGGCCATCGGCGAAACCGGCCAGATTGGGTTGCCTTCGGCTGAGGGTTTTGCCTGTGCGCTCAAGCGGCCTGACCCCGCCAAGCCTCCTTCACCTAGTCAATTTGAATGTATTGCAGGGCTTTGGGGTACGCTAGCCTGCCCGCGTCGCTGTGCATACAGGACGAAGTGTCTGTGGTTTTGGATAGGGTAGCTGCGTGAAATCGTTTCGGCGCGACAGCGAACGACAGGGGCGTGCCACATGGCGGCATCCTGCCGTCCCGGTCACTCGGCGACTTCCACCAAATTTCACCTCAACCAAGATGGCGCATCCTCACCGGGGTGGCGCCCTGCGGTTGGCAGCGCCCTGAACCGACAGATGACAAGAACCCGCCCGAGACGCGGGCTTTGATAAGAAAACATTGGGGGAGAAACAAATGAAGATGATCAAGGCAAGCCTGCTGGCAACAATATCCCTTGCCGCTGGCGGAGCCCATGGACAAACGGTGACACCGGCTGGCGAGACCAGCGCCGTCCAGACACAGGCAACGCGCGGCCTCGAGGAGATCGTCGTGACTGCCCAGAAGCGAGCTGAGAATCTCCAGGATACGCCGATCGCGATCAGCGCCTTTACCAGTGACTCGCTTGCAAAGATGGGCGTGACCAACGTTGCAACCCTGGCGCAGAGCTCGCCAAGCCTTTACTCGGCGCCTTACCCCAGCTCTTCCAATACGGTGACGCTTTACATCCGCGGCCTTGGCGTCAACGACCCGATGCAGATCACCAAGGACGGCTCGGTCGGCATTTATCTTGATGGCTTCTACCTGTCGCGTCCGCAGACCTCGACGGTCGACCTGGCGGATGTCGAGCGCGTCGAAATCCTGCGCGGCCCGCAAGGAACGCTCTACGGCCGCAACACCACGGGCGGCGCTGTCAACGTGGTCAGCCGCAAGCCATCCGGCGAGTTCGATTTGCGTCAACAGCTGACGCTTGGAAACCGTGACCGGGTCCGCAGCATGACCAACGTCGATCTTCCGGCATTTGGCGACTTTGCCGTCAAGTTTACGGTCCTTGCCTCCAATCACAACGGCTGGGTCAAGAACGAGGGCGGCAACAGCTACGACAAGGAAGAGCAGCTGGCCGGCCGTGCAGCGGTGCGCTGGACGCCGTCCGATACCGTCACCGTGGACTACGCCTACGATCGCGGCCGGGTCGAGAGCACGCCCATCTACTACGTCAATCCGTCCCTCGTGGGCGTCATCCCCGGTTACAATGCCAATCCGCGCAAGACCTGGCGCCCGGTCGACCTGCCCGAGAGCATCACGGAGTTTGATGGTCACTCGCTCACGATCGAATGGGAAGCCTCCGATAGCCTGACGCTGCGCTCGCTCTCCGGGATGCGGGATTTGAAATTCAAGGCTTATCAGGACTATGCCGAGAACTTCGGCGTCGGTTTCGTCACCCTAGATGACATCGACAGTCGGCAGTATACGCAGGAATTCCAGGCCGTCGGTTCGATCGGCAACCGGATCGAGTATGTGGCAGGTTTGTTCTATTTCCGTGAAAAGGCAAGCCATGATCAGGTGAACGACATCGACCTGCTCGGCGCTGGCACGGTTGCCAACAACCGTCAGGTGGATGCGCTTTCCAAGTCCAAGGCAGCCTATGCGCAGGTGACCTGGACACCGGCCGTTCTCGAGGACCGCCTCGATCTGACCGTCGGCGCGCGCTACACCGATGACAGCCGCAAGGCGACCCGCAGCCTGACTTCGATCTTCACTGTGGCGCCCGGCATCTCCTTTAATGCCCGGCCGCCCGAGGCCGGCATCAGCAACGAGCAGGATTTCAGCCGTTTCAACCCATCGTTCACGGCAAACTACAAGGTGACGGATGATGTCACCGTCTACGGCAAGGTCGCGACTGGCTACCGCGCCGGCGGCTCGAACGAGTCCGGCCTCAATTTCACCCGGACCTTCTCGCCGGAGAAGGTGACGAGCTACGAAGTCGGCCTCAAGTCGGACTGGCTGGACCGCAGGCTCCGGGTCAACGTTGCCGGCTTCAGCATGGACTACAAGGACCTGCAACTCGACACGTCGCCGGTGGAAACGGATCGCTCGATCACCGATACGGTCAATGCCGGCAAGGCGCGAGTCAACGGTGCCGAAGCTGATATCACCCTGGCGGCAACCGATGATCTGACGCTGACCGCCTCCTACGCCTATCTGCATCAGAAGCTGAGCGGCATCCGCGTCGAGGCTGGCAGCGAGTTCGACCCCAACCTGAGCCCGCTTGCCGCCCAGCTTGGCTATACGATCGGCCAGGACATCTCCGGGCGCTATGTGTTGCCGTTCTCGCCCAAGCACAGCGTTTCCCTGTCCGCAGACTGGACCTTCCTGCGCTTTGACAATGGCAATCTGGCCGCCCATGTGGCCTACCAGTGGAAAGACAAGGCTTATATGACAGCCGGTGCCGGACCGGATGTTGCAGGCCGCGACTTCTACGTCCTGCCGTCCCGGGATCTGCTTGATGCGCGCCTGACCTACACCCGCGAGTTGGCAAACGATCGCGAGATCCGCTTTGCCCTTTGGGGGCGCAACATCACCGACAATCGGTACAAGGCCCATCTCATCGGCAACGGCGATATCGTGCAGGGCTATTTTAGCCAGAGCTACGCGATCGGCGAGCCGGCAAGCTACGGGATCGAGATCAGCCTCGACTTCTGATCCTTCTTCTGCCGCCAACAGGAGGCCAGGCCAGCCTGGCCTCCTGACCGGCAGGCCGGGCACCCTCGGCCGCCTTGGCTTGATCCGGGCTCACAGGTTCAAAAGCCATAGGCTTCAGGGCTGGGATTGGTGCGCGTCAGGACATTCCCGCTGCGCCGCCGATAAGCATTATCCGTCATCTCGGGATGCGTGATGATCCGGAACTGTTTTGCGTCGATACCAGCAAAGGCCAGCCGCGCGAGCCCATCGGGCGAGATCCCTGTGCCGATCGTGTAGTCCCGCATCCGACCCACGGTCGTCATGCTGTCGGCGTCGCCCGACATCGAGAGGGTTTCTTGGTAAATCTCCATTCTGACAGGTCAAGGGCGGAGAACGGATGCGGCATTTGGGGAGGATGCCACCGATAACGGCTGCTGATCGGCAGGATACCCGAACGGCTGTTCTCCAGAAGGCGACCGCTGCGTCTCCTGGCGGTGCAGGCAAAGCCTGCATCTGTTCCGCTCGCAGAGCAGAGGTCGGGAGCCTTGGCTGCTGCCGGCGCGTTAGTGAGCTGTTGTTTTCCGCCTCAGCCCGTGCTGGCGATGGAACGACCTGCAAACGGCCAGATTTGCGAAGCGGGAATAGAACTGTTGGAACGGACCGAACTCATGCCCCGGATGCCGCGCGACAGCCTTCTGGATTCAACGTTGGCACTTTATCAGGATCCCTACCGTTTTATTATGCAGCGATGCCGCCGCTTCGGGTCTGATCTGTTCGAGGCAAGGCTTCTTCTCGGGAAGACCATCTGCATGACCGGTCCGGCTGCGGCCCGGCTCTTCTATGACGCTGACCGCTTCATGCGCTTGGGGGCAATGCCCGAGCCGATCATGAGCACCCTGATCGGCCATGGAGGCGTACAGGGGCTTGACGACGAGGCGCACCGCCATCGCAAGCACATCTTCCTGTCGCTGATGCTGCCCGGGCGGTTCGAAGGATTGCTGGAGCGCCTGGCCGCGCAGTGGAACGCCAGCATAGAGGATTGGGCGAAACAGCAGGAGGTGACGCTCTACTTCGGACTTCACGATCTTCTGGCGCGCGGCGTGTGTGCCTGGGTGGGCGTTCCGCTTGAGGGCAGGGATGCACCGATGCGCATTCGGGAAATTGTCGCCCTGTTCGATCATGCGGGATCGGCAGGCATTAGACATTTGTGGTCGCGGTTTTCGCGTAAGCGGGCCGAGCGCTGGATGGCCGGCATTGTCGCCGACATCCGCAGCGGAACACTCCGGCCGCCCGAAGAGTCGATCGTCTGCGCTATTGCACGGCATCGGGACCTGGATGGACAACTGCTCCCTCCCCGCGTGGCCGCAGTGGAACTGCTGAATGTCATAAGGCCGGTCGTGGCGGTTTCGGTTTATATTCTCTTCATCGCCCATGCTCTGCACGAGAACCCGGTCGTAAGGGAGACGCTGCGAAGTGCAGCTCCAGAATATAAGGACGCCTTCGTTCAGGAAGTACGCAGATATTATCCCTTCTTCCCGGCCGTGGCAGCGCGGGCCCGGCACGCGTTCAAGTGGCGCGGCTACCGGTTCCCGGCCGGCCGACGGGTGATCCTGGATCTGCATGGAACCAACCATGATCCGCGCACCTGGGAGCGGCCTGATGACTTCGAGCCCGCGCGGTTTCTGCAGTCGGATGGTGATTTGTTTAACCTTATCCCGCAAGGGGGCGGACATCACGCCAGCGGTCACCGTTGCGCCGGTGAATGGATTACCTTGGCGATCATGAAGCAGGGGCTCGACATGCTCGTGCATCGGATCCGCTATGACGTGCCCGAACAGGATTTACGCATAGACTGGTCGCGACTTCCAGCCTTGCCGCGCAGTCGGTTCGTCGTCAGGAACGTCAGGCCAGCCTGACCGGCCCCGAGCCGGTGCCGCACGGAAGATTGGCTCGGAGCAGCCAGGGCAGGCAAGCGCTCAGGGGGCTGGAATGCGCACACGGCCCCGCAGCCTTTTCGTCGACCGGCAGCGGGCAGCAAATCCTGCGATCCTGCGTTTCCCTCCATAGCCCCAAGGGGCCTCCCGCCGTCCCGAACGGAGCGGGGGACCATGCAAGTCAAGGTGCCTGCGGCCATGAATGCCACTGGCAATGCGCGCTCCTGCTGAAATGCTGCGCTGTCCGGCATGGTGCATTCGGGCTGCTTTCCAAAGAAGCGAACCACAGCGGACCCTGATATGAACAAGGAGACCTGGGAATGACAGACGAGAAGAAAACGCAACAGCCAGCAGGCGCAGGCGATGCTTCATCGGGCGATACCACCAGACATACCGGCCGTGCCGATCCGAACCAGGCCGCCGATATGATGAAGGATAAAGACCAGAGAAAGGAAGATAAGAACAACATGACCGGCGCAAGCCCTGCGGAGGGTGCAGATACCGATGGAGCGGGAAGCGGCGGCATGGTCGAAGGCCAGGATGCAGGTGGCGGTCCTGCCGGTGCCGGCGGGTCGAGCGGCTCGGCTGGCTGAACCCGCTGGCAGATCGCCAGCAAACAGCGACCCGAGGCGGGTGAAAGCCGGGCCGATTATCTGATCGGCTGCAGGCCGGTGCGATTGGACAGGCCATGCTGAAGGTATGTCATGGACAGCCATCTGCCGCCAAGCACAGGGCACCTTAACATTGCGGGAAGCTATGGGGACTATCGGTGCTGTGCCAGGCGATGCGCCCTATCTACAGGGCTGTGGCGGATCCGAAGCGCTGTAGTCGGGCCAGCTTGTTGGGGACATGTCGCCCCAAGGTACGGATTTATTTGCCGTGCTGGGGGTGCCTGGGAGACCTTTGCAGCCCTTGAGCGCGGCGTATTCAGGGGAAGACGGAGCCCTGCCGCGTAGCCTGGCAGGCGGACGAGTGTCGCCTCAGCAATATTTTTCAAAAAATACTCCTGCCGATTGTCACGGGTGCAGGCGTATCTCACCATGATCGCCGCGCTGCAGCGGCGAGGGCAACCAGTCCGCCTTCGCTGTGTCCCAGCAGCCAGACGCAGCGAGCGCCCGTGCGTTGCCGGACAGCGGCGATCCAGGTCTGTGTATCGGGGGCGTAATCGTCCATGGTCACAGCGTTCGGGTCGGGGCTGGCTGCAGCACTTGCGAACATACCTCTTTTGTCGATCCGAACGCTGGCGATCCCCCGATCCGCCGATCCGCCAGGCCACTGGCGAGCAGTCTGTAGGGGGCGGCCCTCACGCCGAGCGGGTTGTTGCCGTCGCGGTCCGTCGAGCCGGAGCTGGGAATGATCAGGACAACGGGCCGATCCGGAGCCATGGGTCCGGCGAGCGTTCCCTTGAGCGCGCCATTTGGCCCTGGCGCCTCGATGTCGATCAGCTGGGGCTGGGCGGGTGCGGCGCCACTAACGGCCAGGGTGAGAAGCGCGGCAAGCAGAACCATTCAGAGCTTCCGGGGCAGGACTATAGGCGACGGGGTGGCCCAGGCATCCAGACATGTGCGCAGCACCTCCGGTCCGAGGCCGCTTTGATGATCTCAAACCGATCCCGACTTTGCGTCAACCGGTTCGGGCGGAGCCCGAATGCCGGAGATGTCGCGGGGGCGGCTCAGACGTGCTGAGCTGCCTCCGGTCAGGGCATGTTACTTCGCGCCGGTGCCGGGCTGTGCCTTTTCAGCCGTTGCGGTGCGCTTCAGCTCATCCCCGATAAAGCGGCGGATCTCCGCCTCCAGAACCGGCAGCGGCACCGAGCCGAGTGCAAGAATGGTATCGTGGAAGCGGCGCTGGTCGAAGTTGCGGCTGAGCTTTTCCTCAGCCTCGGTGCGCAGGCGCCGGATGGTCAGCTCGCCAAGCTTGTAGGCCAGCGCCTGGCCGGGCCAGCTGATGTAACGGTCGACTTCGGTCTCGACCTCGTGCCGCGACAGCGCGGTATGTCCGGCCAGATACTCGATCGCCTTGTCCCGCGACCAACCGTAGTGGTGAATGCCGGTGTCGATGACCAGGCGCGCGGCCCGCCACATCTCGTAGGACAGCCGGCCGAAATGTTCATAGGGCGTGCGGTAGATGCCCATCCCTATGCCGAGCCACTCGGTGTAGAGACCCCAGCCTTCGCCGTAGCCCGAGAAGTAGGTATTGCGCCGGAAGGCCGGACGCTCGGGCTGCTCCTCGGCCAGTGCCGCCTGGAGACTGTGGCCGGGCGCGCATTCGTGCAGCGTCAGCGCCGGGATGTTGTAGAGCGGCCGGCTTGGCAGGTTGTAGGTGTTCATCTGGCAGCTCCCGAGCCCGCCGCGCCCGGCAGTATAGAAGGGCGCGAGCGCGTCCGGCACCGGTATGATGGTGAAGCGGCGGCGCGGCAGGAAGCCGATTGTATCCCCGATCTTGCCGTCGACCCGCTTGGCAACCCAGGCCGAGAAGCTCAGCAGCTCGTCGGGCGTCTTGGCGTAGAACTGCGGATCGGTGCGCAGGAATACCAGAAACTCCTCGAAGCTGCCCTTGAAGCCGCTGTCCTTCATGACCTGACGCATCTCGGCATTGATGCGGGCGACTTCCTTGAGGCCGATTTCGTGGATCTGCTCAGCGGTGAGGTCGAGTGTGGTGTATTTCTTGATCTGTGCTGCGTAGAAGGCCTCACCGTCCGGCATAGCGGTGGCTGCAAGCGTGGCGCGGGCCTTGGGCAGGTACTCGTCGCGGAAGAACGTGCGCAAAGTGGAATAGGCCGGAATGACGGCATCGCGGATGGCCGCCTTCGCCTCCTCTCGCAGGGCTGCCTGCTCGTCCGCCGGAATGGTGCCCGGCATCGATGCGAATGCAGCGTAGAACGGGTTCGCCTCGACGTTCGCCTCGGCGTAGGTTGCGATCGACTGCTCGCGTCCGTCCAGGGTTGCGCGCGGCACCGAGAAGCCCCGGGCGAGGCCTGAGCGCATGTTCTGGATATGCTCGCCAAAATAGCGGGGAAGGTCCCGCATCCGGGAAATGTAACGACGGTATTCCTCTGCCGTGCGGAACGGGCGGCGGGCGTCGAGGTACGTCCAGAAGGAGCTGTCGCTGTTGAAGGGCATCTCCCATTCGCGGAAGCGCGCATCAGTGAGAGCGTGTTCGAGATTGGTGCGGAACACTGCTGCGTTCACCCGCTCTTCATCCGAAAGCTTGGCGAGCGGAACCCGCTCGAGCGCTGCCAGCATTTCCCGCCAGTGCGCGGCGCGGCGTTTCTGCGTGGCAGCATCGACCCGCGGCAGGCGGTCGGCACTGGTAAATCCTCCCTCGCCGTCTTCAATCCAGGCGTTCTCGCGCATGCTCCAGGCCCAGTCGGCCTCGTAGAGCGTGCGCAGGCTCTGGTCCGCCGAAACATCCGTTGCGGCCGCCGTGGCGGGAAGGTTGATGGAGGCCAGGCAGAGCGCCATTGAAAGGAAACTGATGCACCACCGTTTCATTGGGCAGCTAATCCTTATTCGACGGTTTATATGGAATACATGGGTGACAGGCCTTCGAAGCGGCGCGTGCCGGGGCCGGCGATCGGCGCTGGAATGCCACCGCTTCTGTCTCACCAGCCAGGACGCTGCGGCTTTCTCGAAGCGCTGCCCTGCGATGGGCTGCCGGCCAGAATTTTCAGGATAACCTGCATTTTCAAGGTCGCCCCCGTAGTCGCCCGCATGGTTCAGGGTTCATCGTCTGGAAAGACATTTATGGCGTCCGGGAAAACGGACCGTCAATGAAATACTGAGGTACTTGAAAGTGAGCAATTCAGTGCCGTCACGTCGGAGAGCCGGCAGACTGGTTGGTAGGAAAGCCTGCGCACGGCGGACATTGCCCGGCATGGCGCGGCCTGCACCATCT
This sequence comes from Pedomonas sp., assembly GCF_036515995.1. Lineage (NCBI taxonomy): Bacteria > Pseudomonadati > Pseudomonadota > Alphaproteobacteria > Sphingomonadales > Pedomonadaceae > Pedomonas > Pedomonas sp. Next base: position 10,070 of record NZ_DATBUP010000034.1, read on the forward strand.
TCTGCGCAGGGGCGCACGACCTATGGCTGCGGTGTCCGGTGGGGCTCGCCGGTGATATTGGGATCAATGCGGGCAGCAGCTGGCGCAATCGCCCGGTAGAGCATACCGCCCAGGACGGCGCCGAGGATCGGCGCCACCCAGAACAGCCAGAGCTGTTGGAGGGCAAGGCCGCCTGCAATCACCGCCGGACCGGTGCTGCGCGCCGGATTGACCGAGGTATTGGTCACAGGAATGCTGATAAGATGGATCAGGGTGAGGGCGAGGCCGATCGCAATCGGCGCAAAGCCCTGAGGCGCACGGGTGTCTGTCGAGCCCAGGATGATGACCACAAACCCCAGAGTCAGGATGACCTCGATCAAAAAACCCGATACCAGGGAATAACCGCCCGGCGAGCCTTCGCCGTACCCGTTGGTTGCAAGGCCGTCCGTGCCCAGATCATAGGCCGGCTGGCCACTGGCGATCAGGTACAGTATCCAGGCGGCCAATATGGCCCCCAGAACCTGCGCGATGATGTAGGGCAGAATATCGCGAGCGGGAAAACGCCCGCCGACAAACAGCCCGATGGTCACGGCCGGATTGAAATGGCTCCCCGAGATATGGCCCACCGAATAGGCCATGGTCAGCACGGATAGGCCAAAGGCGAGCGCGACGCCGAGAAAGCCGATGCCAAGGTCAGGAAAGGCGGCGGCCAGGACGGCACTGCCGCAGCCGCCAAACACCAGCCAGAAGGTTCCCACAAGCTCAGCGGCGGCCCGTCGCAGCATGATCATCTGATCCTCCGTATCCGAGTGTTGGCTGTATGCTCAATCAGCGCAAATGACACATCGGCTGCGGCACGGCAGAGACCAGGCGGAACCTTGAGCGGGAAACGCAGGACCCCTGGGATCGTTGCAGCCCCCCTTGCTGCATGCGAGATCGCAGTCAGGTCGGCCCTATCAGGACTGAGGGGGACGCCAAGGCGCACAGGCAAGGTCCGGCGACGACCCGGCGTTGGCTGGGGCGCTGGCTGCTCGCCCGAGAGAGCCCGTCTGCTCAAGACAGGCCAGACGATACGCGGGCAACGCAAATTTCTGCAAGAAAAGCAGGAATTTTGTCGACAAAAACGAATTGATTAATTTTTTTGTAGGGTTTTGTCGGCTATCCGGAGGGCGGAGCGGCACGTATTAGTGCTGCGCCTTCTAGAGCCTGTCCCGAAGGGGCCGGGATCGTTGTGTAGGCTGTTCGGGGGATTTGAGCGTGCAGTGGGTTAATAAGGCGCCGTGCTCGCCGGCAGGACTTGAGGCGGACTCCCGTCCATGACGCGCTATCATTTCATCTCCGGCCTGCCGCGCTCCGGGTCGACGCTTCTATCAGCCCTTCTGCGACAGAACCCGGCCTTTTACGCCAATATTTCGGGGCCGCTGGGCTCGCTGTTCCACTCCACCCGCAATGCCATGGGCACCTGGAACGAGACGTCCGTCATGCTGACGGATGCGCATCGAGAACGCATCCTCAAGGGGCTGTTCGATTCCTACTATGCTGATCAGAGCGACAAGAGCGTGGTGTTTGACACCAACCGCGCCTGGTGCGCCCGCCTGCCGGCCCTGATGCGGCTGTTCCCCGAAGCCAAGGTGATCTGCTGCGTCCGCAGCGTTGCCTGGATCATGGACAGTATCGAACGCCTGATCCGCAAGCATCCCTTTCAGAAAAGCCGCCTGTCCAACAGCGACACCGAGCGCTCAACGGTCTTCACCCGTGTCGAGACCTTGGCGCAGCAGGATCGCTTCGTCGGCTTTGCCTGGTCGGCCCTCAAAGAGGCGGTCTACGGCGAGCATGCTGATCGGCTGCTTCTGGTGGACTTTGATCTGCTGACGGCGGCCCCCGAGCGGGTGCTGCGTCTAATCTACGAGTTCGTCGGCGAACCCTGGTTCGAGCACGACTTTGAGAATGTCGTCTTCGATGCACCGGAATTCGACCAGCAGCTTGGCCTTCCCGGTCTGCATCGGGTTCAGCCCAAGGTGCAGCCTGTCCGGCGGCAGACCGTCCTGCCGCCTGATCTCTTCGAGCGTCTGGATGCCTTGTCGTTCTGGCGAGACCTGAGCAACAGCCGCGCGCGCATGATTGTCGCGAAGCGGGAGCCGCATGCTGCGGCGGCAGAATAAGAAAACGGATTAAGCACATGGCCAAGAAGTCTCGCTCCCGCAGCTCCGCTGAACTGCCCGCAGCTAAGGACAAGCAGGGTCAGGAACGCCAGCCGCGTTTCATGATGCTGGCCCTCGAGCAGCGTTTCATGTTCGACGGCGCGGCCGCTGCAACTGCGGCCGCAGATGTCTCGACCGGCTCCGGTGATACCGGCTGGCATGACACCGGCAGGGATGTCGCTCCTGATGCCGCGGTCGAGCCAGTGCCGCCGGTCATGCAGGCCGCCCCCCGCGACCGGACCGAGATCGTCTTTGTCGACAAGCGGGTGCCAGACTATCAGGCACTTATCGACGCCGTAAACCCAGGTGCCGAGATCATTCTCCTGGGTGGCGATCAGGACGGCGTCGCCCAGATGGCTCAGGCCCTGGGGGGCCGGTCTGATGTGGATGCGATCCATATCATCAGCCATGGCGGTAACGGTGTGCTGCATCTGGGCAAAGGATCGCTCAATGCGGCTAACATGGATGCACAGTCTGAGGCGCTGGCAACCATCGGCAAGGCGCTGACGCAGGAGGGAGACATTCAACTCTGGGGCTGCGACGTTGGAGCGGACGCCAAGGGCATGGAGTTCCTGAACAAGCTGGCCGCACTGACTGGTGCCGATATCGCGGCTTCCACCGACAGTACCGGGGCAGAGCGCCTTGGGGGCAACTGGGCTCTCGAAGCCTACAGCGGCGACATTGCCGTCTCGACTGCTCTCGATATCGATCGACTCAACGAGACATACGATTATCTGCTGAGCATTCCGGACGGGACGCAGACGTTTATAGGCATTTCGATTTCGAACAACGTTGGCATTACAGCCGACGGTTATTTCAGACTGACCCGCTTTGATGGCAGCGGAGGAAATAGCAACCTCTCAGCCGATGGGTTTGGCGCTTATATTGCCGACAGCAATCCTGCTAGCAGTTCGTACATCTCCTATCTCGAGGTGACCGTCGCCTCCACTGGCAGTTTTAATATTACAACGGCAACGATTGGTGAGTATGACGACAGCTCCGACGCCAGTTTCACCGATGTCTACGTGGTCGGATTTGCAAATGGCGAGATTGTAGCGAAGACGACGCCAATCGATGACGGGCCGGGCGTCAATCCCGAATATCCAATTGACTATACACCGTTCCAGGATGTTCTGATCGACACCTTCAGGATCTATTACACGGTCTCTGTTGGCACCTCCCAAACCGCCTTCAACCTCGTCGATTTTACGGTTTCCGGTGCAACAACGGACCCGGTTCCTCCCGCCAACACCGCGCCGACGGCGACAAACCTGACTCAGCATTTGCGCGGAAATCCAGTTGGAGCTTATAGCCGCACCGAGCTTGGCGATATTGTCGTCACCGATCCGGATAGCGACGAAGTCGTGACTGCGACACTGACGATGAGCAACCCGGCGGCAGGTTCGCTCAGCACCGGTACGCACGGCTCGGCCACATCCACCTTCAATCCCGGCACCGGCGTATGGGCGGTGACGGGCTCGGTGGCGGACGTGAACGCGGCTCTGGCGGAGGTGGCGTTCGTGATGGCGGGCAGCTGGACCGGCGATGTCTTCATCACCACGCAAGTTGTTGACTCGGCGGGGGCCAGCGCAGGTAACGGCGAGATCCACCTCGACTTCACGCCGCCGGCCGCGCCGTCGACGCCGGATCTGGTTGCCGGGAGTGATAGTGGTAGTTCGCCAACGGACAATCTGACCAACGATACGACGCCGACGTTCACAGGCACGGCCGAGGCGAACAGCACTGTTACGCTCTATGATGGAAACGGCAATGCTCGCGGCTCTGTCTTGGCCGATTCAACTGGAAACTGGTCCATCACAACCTCGGCGCTTTCAGAGGGCAGCCATTCAATTGTTGTGCGCGCCGTGGATGAAGTTGGCAATGAAAGCGCGATCTCTGCTGCGACCGTTATCACGATCGACACGACTGGTCCTGTCGTCAGCCCGCCGAACATGCAGGCAGAAAGCGATAGCGGATCATCGAATACCGACAATCTGACGAATGTGGTCCGCCCCGGTTTCAGCGGAACGGCGGAGGCCGGCGCGATCATTCAGTTGTTCATCGACAATGCCGGGAACGGCGACCCCAGTGATCCTTTAAACTGGCACCTGGGCAATGCCATTGCCAATCAGAGCGGCGAGTGGTCGATCACCCCGACCTCCGATCTGCCGGAGGGTAACTGGACCATCAAGGCCCGCGGGCGCGATGCCGCCGGAAACTTCGGTATTGCATCGCCTGGGCTGAGTGTCACGATCGACACCACGCCGCCCGCTGCGCCTTCGACGCCAGACCTGAGCGCCGCAAGCGATACCGGTATTTCCAACGCCGACAATATTACAAATGACACGAACCCCACCTTCACCGGCACGGCCGGGGCCGGCAGCACGGTCGAGCTGTTCAATGACGCCAACGGCAATGGTGTCGTCGATGCGGGCGAAAGCCTGGGAACTGCGACGGCCAACGGAGCAGGCGTCTGGTCCATCACTGCAACGCTTGGCAATGGCGTGCATTTCATCAAGGCGGCTGCTCGAGACGCGGCAGGCAACGCATCTGCATCGAGCGCCCTATCGCTGCATGTCGACACCACAGCACCGGCCGCCCCTTCGATACCGGACCTGACGGCGGGCAGCGACACCGGCCTATCTGACACAGATAACCTGACCAACGATGCAACGCCGACCTTCAGTGGTACCGCCGAAGCGTATGCGCAGATGGAAATCTATGCCAACGGAACTCTGATTGGCACGACGACGGCAGCGTCGGACGGTAGTTGGCAATTTACAGCTACTGCGCTGGGCAATGGCACCTATAACATTACCGCACGCGCCATCGATAATGCAGGCAATGTAAGCGCGCAGTCTGCGCCGCTCGCCATCACGATAGACACGACCGCGCCTACTCTTGACACTGCCGCATCAGCGCCGGCGGCTAATGCCGTAGGCGTCGACCCCGACAGCGATATCTCCTTGCGCTTTGATGAGCTGGCCATAATGCCGGCCAGCGGCGGGTTCATTACCCTGTACAACGTGACCGACGGCGCGGTTTTCGAGACGATTGCGTTTGCCTCTCCCGCCATCAGCGGCTGGGGCACTGATACGATCGTGATCAGCCCATCGACAAGCCTTCCCCTTGGTAAGACGATCGCCGTCCGGTGGGATGGCACGGTATTCAGCGACACCGCCGGCAATGTCGCTGCCGCCAACACCAGCGACAGCTTCTATGCTTTCACTGTCCGCGCCAATCCTTTGCTGACAGGGGGCGGAACTGTCTCCTGGACGGAGGGCGGCGCGCCGGTGGTGATTGCGCCGGCTCTGTCGGTTACGGACATCGACAGCACAAATGTCGCGGGCGCGACCGTGCAGATTTCGGACGTTCGCGTCGGAGACACGCTGGCGCTTGGCGTGCCTGGCCCGTTCACTGCCAGCTATGATGCCGCAACCGGGCTGCTGACTTTGACAGGCCCCGGCACCCTGGCTGAAATGCAGGCTGCCCTCCGCTCGATAACCTACAGCTCCAGCAGTGACGCCCCCTCAGGTGGCGGGGCCACCCCAACGCGTGCCATTACGTTCACCGTGTTTGACGAGAGCAGCGGCGGTGCGTCCAACAGCGTGACCACCGCGGTCACCGTGGTTGACGTTAACGACGCGCCGGTGCTGGCAGATACCGATCTGACGCTGGATCCGGTCGTGGAAGACGGCGGTGCACCGGTAAACGGGGTTGCGTCAGGCACGCTGGTGTCGGAGCTGGTCGGAGGTATTTCTGACGCGGATCTGACCTTGCCGCGCGGCATCGCCATTGTCGGGGCGGACGCCAGCCACGGTACCTGGTGGTTCACCACGAATGGGGGTGCAAGCTGGTCGGCGCTCGGCACGCCCGCTGAAGCGGCGGCACGCCTGCTGGCAGCCGACGCCAACACCCGGCTGCACTTCGCGCCGAACGCCAACTGGAATGGTGTGCTGCCCGCAGCCCTGACGATCCGCGCCTGGGACATGAGCGCAGGCAGCAATGGCGGCATGGCCAATATCAGCGCCATCGGCACGGGCGGCACTGTGCCCTTCTCCACTGCAACCGACACGGTTTCGCTCAGTGTCGAAGCGGTCAACGATGCACCAGTTATTGCAGCGCCGCTCCAGATTGGTGTGGTCGAGGACGTGACCACTCCCCTGACCGGTATTTCGTTTACGGACGTGGATGCCGGCAGCGCGCCGGTCACCGTAACGCTGTCGGTGGGCAGCGGTACGCTCGCCGCCACCAGCGGGGGCGGCGTCGTGGTCGGCGGTACGGGCCAAAGCCTGACCCTGACCGGCAGCCTGGCCGACCTCAACGCCTATCTTGCCGGCGGTAATGCCGCCTACACCACCGCGCGCGACAGCACGGCCAGCCAGACCCTGACGGTCAGCATCAGCGACAATGGCAATACCGGCTCTGGCGGCGCCCTGACCGACCACACGACGGTGCAGCTGAACGTGACTGCGGTCAACGACGCGCCGGTGATCACAGCACCTGCCAGCATTAGCCTGACCGAAGACGTGGCCTCGCCGCTGACCGGCATCACGATTTCAGATGTGGATGCAGGGTCCGGCATGATGACGGTGACCCTGTCCGTGCCGGCCGGTGCGCTTTCAGCAATCAACGCGTTCAGCGTCTCGGTCGGCACCACGATCGACGCCCGGACCCTGACCCTGACCGGCAGCCAGGCCAACCTCAACACCTACCTCGCGAGTGGCCTCGTCAGCTATACGCCGGCTGCGAACGACAGCGGCACCCGGATTCTGACCGTCAGCGTCACCGACAACGGCAACTCGGGCAGCGGCGGGGCTCAGACTGACAGCACGACCGTCGCGCTTGCGATTGCCGCGGTCAACGATGCACCGACGATCACGGCTCCGGCTCAGATCGGTGTGACCGAGGATCTGGCATCACCGCTGACCGGCATCTCGGTTGCGGATGTGGATGCGGGAACAAACCCGATCACCGTGACCCTGTCTGTGCCGGCCGGCTCGCTCCTGGCCACCAGCGGGGGCGGCGTCGTGGTCGGCGGTACGGGCCAAAGCCTGACCCTGACGGGCAGCGTGGCCGACCTCAACGCCTATCTGGCCGGCGGCAACGCCACCTACATCACCGCGCGCGACAGCACGGCCAGCCAGACCCTGACGATCAGCGTCAACGACAATGGCAACACCGGCGCAGGCGGCGCCCTGACTGACCACACGACGGTGCAGCTGAACGTGACTGCGGTCAACGACGCGCCGGTCATCACGCCCGGCGGCGGGACCGCGGTCTACACGGAAGGTTCGGTGCCGGTTGCACTGGACGCAGGCCTGACGCTCTCGGATATCGACAGCCCGACCCTGGCGTCCGCGACGGTTGCGATTACCGGCAACTTTCACGCCGGGCAGGATCTCCTCGCCTTCGTCAATGATGGCACCACCATGGGCAACATCACCGGCAGCTACAACGCCGCAACCGGCGTCCTGACGCTGACCTCGGCCGGAGGAACCGCAACGCTTGCCCAGTGGCAGGCCGCGCTGCGCACCGTCGGCTATGCCAATACCGCCGGCGCGCCGGAGGCCGCGAGCCGGACGGTCAGCATCGTTGTGAGCGACGGCAGCGCAAGCTCTGCGGCAAGCACCAGAGCCGTCTCGATTGTCCTGCTCAACGATGCGCCGGTGCTGGCGGATACCAATCTGACGCTGGACCCGATTGCGGAGGACGGCGGCGCTCCTGTTGCCGGCGTCGCCTCGGGCACGCTGGTGTCGGAGCTGGTCGGCGGCATTTCCGACGCGGACCTGACCCTGGCGCGCGGCATCGCCATTGTCGGGGCGGACACGAGCCACGGCACCTGGTGGTTTACAACCGATGGCGGCGCAAGCTGGTCGATGCTTGGCACGCCAGGTGAAAGCACGGCGCGCCTGCTGGCGGCCGATGCCAACACCCGGGTGCACTTCGAGCCGAATGCCAACTGGAACGGCACGCTGGCTGCAGCGCTCACCATTCGCGCCTGGGACCAGAGCGCCGGCAGCAACGGCGGAATGGCCGATATTACGGCCTCAGGCACCGGCGGTACGTCCGCGTTCTCCGCTGCAACCGACACGGTCTCGCTGAGCGTGGAGGCGGTCAACGATGCGCCGGTGGTCACTGCTCCTGTGCTCATTGGTGTAATCGAGGACGTGGCCTCGCCGCTGACCGGCATCGTGATTGCGGATGTTGATGCGGGCAACGCGCCGATCAGCGTGACCCTGACAGTCGGCAGCGGCACGCTCGCCGCTTCGAGCGGCTCGGGCGTCGTGGTTGCTGGCGCGGGCCAAAGCCTGACCCTGACCGGAAATCTGGCCGACCTCAACGCTTACCTTGCCAGCGCCAGCGTCACCTACACCACCGCGCGGGACAGCACGGCCAGCCAGACCTTGACGGTTGCGGTGACCGACAACGGCAACACCGGCACGGGCGGGGCCAAAACCGGCCAGACCACGATCCAGCTGGATGTCACCTCGGTCAATGATGCGCCAACAGCTGATGGCCTCACCCGAACGGTGCCGTTTGTCGAGGATGGCGGCCCGGTCGGTCTCGGCGGTATCGTCGTCCGCGACGTGGATGCGGGCGAGACCGTCACCGCGACGCTGACCCTGAGCGACCCCAAAGCCGGCGTGCTCAGCACCGGCACCTTCGGCAGCGCCACGGCCCGCTTCGATGCGATGACCGGCGTCTGGTCGGTCTCGGGTTCGGTCGTCGACGTCAACGCAGCGCTGGCAGCGCTCACCTTCACCCCGGCGGCCAACCGGGATCAGAGCGTCCAGCTTGCGGTCAGCATCCGTGACAGCGCCGGCACCGGTCCGGACGGCACGCTCACGCTCGAGGCTTCGCCGGTCAACGATGCGCCAACAGCTGGCGGCCTCACCCGAACGGTGCCGTTTGTCGAGGACGGCGACCCGGTCGGTCTCGGCAGTATCGTCGTCCGCGATGTGGATGCGGGCGAGACCGTCACCGCAACGCTGACCCTGAGCGACCCCAAAGCCGGCGTGCTCAGCACCGGCACCTTCGGCAGCGCCACGGCCCGCTTCGATGTGATGACCGGCGTCTGGTCGGTCTCGGGTTCGGTCGCCGACGTCAATGCGGCGCTGGCAGCGCTTACCTTCACCCCGGCGGCCAACCGGGACCAGAGCGTTCAGCTCGCGGTCAGCATTCGCGACAGCGCCGGCACCGGGCCGGACGGCACACTCACGCTCGAGGCGACCCCCGTCAATGATGCGCCGGTGCTGACGGCACCCGAGGCCATCACCGTGACTGAGGACGTGGCCTCGCCGCTGACCGGCATCGTGATTGCGGATGTGGATGCGGGCAATGCGCCGATCAGCGTGACCCTGACAGTCGGCAGCGGCACGCTCGCCGCTTCGAGCGGCTCGGGCGTCGTGATTGGCGGCGCGGGCCAAAGCCTGACCCTGACCGGAAATCTGGCCGACCTCAACGCTTACCTTGCAAGCGGCAGCGTCACCTACACCACCGCGCGGGACAGCACGGCCAGCCAGACCTTGACGGTTGAGGTGACCGACAACGGCAACACGGGCGCGGGCGGGGCCAAAACCGGCCAGACCACGATCCAGCTGGATGTCGCCCCGGTCAACGATGCGCCGGTCAGCACCGGGCCGCTGCCGGACGTCATCTGGCGCGGCGGCGACAACAGCCTGGCGCTGCCGGGTGATGCCTTTGCCGATGCGGACGCGGGCGACACGCTGCACTATGGGGCCGCTCTGGCCGATGGGACTCCGTTGCCGTCCTGGCTGCGGTTCGATGCCGGCAGCCTGACGCTGAGCGGCCGACCGCCGGAGGGCGTGGGGGCGCTGACTCTTGTCATCACCGCCACGGACCAGCAGGGCGCGACTGCCGCCGTTTCCTTCACCCTGTCCTATGACAATCCGGCGGAGCCTGTACCGCAACCGCCCGCGCCGCCGGTGCATGTGCCGCCTGCGGCGGCTCCGGCCCCGCCGTCCGAGGCACCGGCTCCAAGCAGTCAGGTGTCCGGATCCGGGATCGGGGCGCCACGGGCGCCGATCCTGACCGTGATCTCAGGCGCGCCGCAAGGCAGCCTGTTCGGCTCGCCGTCTGACCGGGACGGCCGAAACGCTCTGGCTCCGGCCTGGGAGAGCGAGCCGCGGCTCAGCGCTTTGCAGCCGGTGCTGGATGCCCGGGTGCTGGATGGCCCGTTCGTCTTCGCCCTGCCGCTGGATATGTTCCTGCACCGGGACCCTGCGGCTGTCCTCCGTCTCGAGGCACGCCTGGCCGATGGCTCGCCGTTGCCGGACTGGCTGACGTTCGATCCGCAAACGGCCACGTTCAAGGGCACGCCGCCTCCGGGCGCTGGCACGGTGACGGTCGAGATCGTGGCTCGCGACCTGAACGGACAGCAGACGACGGCAACCCTCAAGCTCCAGCCCGGTCAGGCCGAGGCGGCAGCAGAGACGCCGACTGACGCTGCCGATGCGCCTGCCGACGCAGACCGGCCGGCCGAGGGGGAGGCACGCGCAGCATCACGAGAGGGGGCTGAGACGGCCGAGGCACGTCTGCCGGGCAAGCCCTCCTTCAGCCAGCAGCTGGCCTTGGCCCGTCAGGGCGGGCTGGCCGCCCAACACGCCGCATTGATCGAGGCCGCCCAGGTGGTGGCCAGGGAGACGCGCAGCTGAGCCTTGGCTGCGCCAGACAAAGATTTGAGATCCGAGGATTTTGTATGATGACGTATACCAAGCTGGCCCGCCGGGCCCGGCCCTTCCTGGCTTCCGCCGCGCTTGCAGCCCTGCTGTCTGCCTGCGCGGTGACGCCCAAGCCGCTCGGCCAGGCCGAGCTGGCGGCACAGGCCGAGGCCGACCGCAAACTGATGTTCGGCGATGCCGAGCCGCTTGAGGCTCCGCTGACCCTGCCCGAGGCCATCGCTCGGGTGCTCAAGCACAACCTCGACCAACGCGCCAAGCTGATGGAAGAGGCGCTGGCCCGCGGTCAGCTCAAGGTCGACCGCTTCGACCTGCTGCCCCAGCTGACCGCGAGCGCAGGCTACCGCTACCGCTCGGAATACAATGCGGTACGCAGCCGTGACCTGTTCACCGGCAAGCCCTCGGATGCCAATCCGACCTATTCGACCGACCGGAACCTGTTCGATGCGGACCTGGGGCTCACCTGGAACATCCTCGACTTCGGGGTCGGCTACTACAACGCCCAGCAGAACGCGGACCGGGCGCTGATCGCCGGCGAGCGCCGCCGCCGCACCGCGGCCAACCTGATACAGGAAGTGCGCTTCGCCTACTGGCGCGCCGCCGCCGCGCAGGCACTGAAGGACAAGGTCAGCGCCTCGATCACCCTGGCTGAAAAGGCCCTGGCCGATGCCGAGCAGGTGGAGCGCGAGGGCCTGCGGGATCCCGTAACCTCGCTCCAGTTCCAGAAGACTCTGCTCGAGAGCCTGCGCCAGCTGGAGGCGATCCAGCATGAGCTAGCGGCCGCCCAGGCCGAGCTCGCCGCGCTCATCAACGTGGCGCCGGGCACCGAGATCCGGCTGGCCGTCTCCGGCGAGACCGCGCTTGAGGTCCCTGGCTGGGCGCTGACGCCGCGGCAGATGGAGGAGTTGGCCTTCGTCAACAACCCGGACCTGCGCGAACAGGCCTACCAGAGCCGCATTGCCGCGGACGAAACCCGCAAGGCGGTGCTGCGCCTCTTGCCGGGTGTCTCGCTCAACCTGGCGCACAAGTACGACAGCAACGGCTTCCTCTACGAGAACCAGTGGAACGAGGTCGGCGTGCGGGTCAGCTGGAACCTGTTCAACCTGCTCTCGGCTCCATCCCGCATCAAGCATGCCAAGGCGCTGGAGACCGTGACCGAGGCCAAGCGGCTGGCGCTGCGCATGGCCGTGCTGGCGCAGGTGCATGTGGCCCATCACCAGTTTCAGGCGGCTGCCCGCCAGTACACTCGGGCCGAGCAGCTCTGGCAGGTGGACAGCCGCCTGGCCCAGTCGGCCGCGCGCCGCCAGGAGCTGAGCGCCCAGGGCCTGATCGAGCGGGTGGCGGCCGAGACCGCCGCCATCAGCGCCGAGCTGCGTCGCTACCAGTCCTACGCCCAGCTTCAGGCCGCGCTGGGCCGGATGCAGAGCTCGATCGGTGTCGATGCCCTGCCGGCCACCGCCGCTTCCCACGACCTGCCCGCCCTCACCAAGGCCATCGCCGCCCACCTCGACCGCTTGCAGAGCGGAGACATCTCGCCTGTCGCCGGCCATGACGGTCAGGCCCCAAGCTCTGCGGACGATCTCCGGGCGCAGGTTTCTGGCCTAGTCGGCAAGGCGAGCCAGCCCATTCCGGTGGGCATCGGTCTGATGGCGGCCTCATAGGCAGGGGCACCATCCCGCCTATACGGTCGGCACCGTGCCGCCATCGATCGTAAGCTCGGTGCCATGAATGGCGGACGCTCGATCTGACGCCACAAAGGCGATCAGCTCGGCGACCTCGTCGGGCAAGGCCGGGCGTCCGATCGGGATGCCTCCGAGCGCGTCGAGGATGCTCTGGCGTGCCGCCTCCTCGCTCGTGCCCGAGCCGGCGGCAATGCGCTTGACCATGGCCTCGGCGGCATCGGTATAGATCCAGCCCGGCGAGACGACGTTCACGCGGACGCCTTGGGGGCCGATTTCTTTTGAGAGGGCCTTGCTGTAGGTGACGAGGGCGGCCTTTGCGGCTGCATAGGCGATCGTGGCGTCGTGAAGCGGAAGCCGGTGCTGGATCGAGGCGGTATGAACAATTGCCCCCTTGCCCTGCTCGAGCATGGCAGGAACAAGAGCCCGGTCGAGCCGAACGGCACTCAGCAGGTTGAGGTTGAGTTCCTGCGTCCAATGCTCATCGCTGAGGGCGGTAAACCCTCCGGCAGGCGAGGCCGATCCGCCCAGTACATGGACGATGATGTCGACCTTGCCGAGGCGCTCCACAGCCCCTGCTGCAAACCTCGCCACCCCGTCGGCAGTCGTCAGATCGGCTTGTATGAAGCACTCGGGAGGCATGCCGTCCGGGCAGTCCGAGCGCCCGGCGGTGACGACCTTTGCACCGCCAGCCATGAAACGGCGCAAGGCGGCAAGGCCGGTGCCGCCGGTGCCGCCCGTCAGCACGACGGTCTTGCCGGTGAATTCTGCTGGGTCAGTCCGGCTCATCACAGGATCTCCAGCCGGGCGATGCGCCCGCCATCCAGGCGGAAGTGAAAGGCGAGGGTGACCGGGCTGCCCGGAAAGGATCCTGAGACCTGCGCCATGACATGATGCAGGGGCTCGTCTGACTGGATCGTCAGCGGCACGGCGATCGCCTGATTGCCAAGGCTTGCCTCCTTGATCCACGCACGGATAGCGGCGGTTCCCTGGTGGGTCCGGCGCTCGTCCTTCACGACGGCGTCAGCTGCAAAGGGCGCGAGCATGGCCTCGACATCAAGATCGCTGTTAGCGCTGAAATAGCTCCGGATCGGCGGCGGCAGCGTGAGCATGATCAATCTCCACGGGTCTGATTGGGCGATGACATTGACCGTCAGAGACGTGGCGCTATGCTCAAATAAAGACAAGTACACACAAAAAAGTAAGGTACTCACCCATGGGTAAGCGTCCGGATTATACACCGCTGACCGGCGCGCGCGGCATCCAGAATGCGCTGCGCGTGCTCGAGGGGCGATGGAAGCTCGTCATCCTGTTCCAGCTGTTCGGCGGGAAGGTGCTGCGCTTTTCAGAGCTGGAGCGGGCAATTCCCGGGATTTCCCAGAAGATGCTGATCCAGCAGCTGCGGCAGCTGGAGACGGACGGGGTGGTGGCGCGTATCGTTTATCACGAGGTGCCCCCGCGCGTGGAATACAAGCTCACGGATTGGGGCCAGGCGCTCTGTCCTGCGCTCGATGCGCTCCTGCTCTGGGCCGAGGCCGCGCCAGCCGAGACGCGGGCACGGCTGCTGGACGAAGATCCGGCCTGACGCTGCATCCCCCGGATACGGCCCCAGCGTGCGGCGCTGTTCTCAGAGCAGCTTTTCCGGCGTTATCGGCAAGGTGCGGATGCGTTTGCCCGTTGCATGATAGACCGCGTTGGCGATCGCCGGAGCAACTCCCACAATCGCAATTTCGCCGACGCCCTTTACGCCGAGCGGGTTGACGTGAGGGTCGTTCTCCTCGACGAAAATCACGTCCATCTCCGGCGGGGTGTCGGCGTGGACCGGGATGGCATATTCGGCAAGGGTGGCGTTGGGGACCCGGCCATTGCGGGGGTCGACCGCGGAATGCTCCATCAGGGCCATGCCAATGCCGCCGATCATCCCGCCGATGCACTGGCTGCGGGTTGTCTTGGGATTGATGATGCGCCCGGCGCCATAAGCGCCGACCATCCGCCGCACGCGCGTCTCTCCCAGATCCGGGTCGACCGCGACCTCAACGAAGATGGCACCAAAAGCGTGCATCGAGAAGCGCTTGCTCTCGTCGCCCGGCTTCACGTCTGCGCTCGCCTCGATGTCCTCCCCAATACGGCGCATGGCCTCTCCCAGATCATTGGCGCCGCTGCGGCTCAAAGCCATGTCACGCGCCTTTTGGCAGGCGGCCTGTACCGCATTGCCGACGCTCGCCATGGTCATCGATCCGCCGTGCGCGGGCGCCTTTGGCAGACGGCTGTCTCCGAGCAGGAATCGAACCTTTTCGATCGGCAGGCCGAGGGTATCGGCGGCAACCTGGGTCATGGACGTCCAGGTGCCCGGCCCCATGTCGCTCGCAGCGCTGGTGACGATGGCCGTACCATCGGGCATGAGACGCGCCTTGGCCGAGGCCTTCGAGAAATTCATGGGATAATTGGCGGTTGCCATGCCCCAGCCGATCAGCCACCGCCCGTCGCGCATCGCCCCCGGCTTGGGGTCGCGCCGGCTCCACCCGAAGCGCTCGGCCGCCGCCCGGTAACACTCTCGTGTGGCGCGGCTTGAAAACGGCAGGTTCTCGTGTTCGTCCATGTCGGGTTCATTGCGCAGCCGCAGCTCGACAGGGTCGATCTCGAGGGCCGAGGCCAGCTCGTCCATGGCGCACTCAAGCGCAAAATTCCCGCTCACCTCGCCGGGCGCGCGCATATAGGTCGGGGTGTGGATGTTCAGCCGGGCCAGGCGATGGCGCGTGTAGACGTTGGGGCAGGAGTAAAGGAAGCGGCTCGTATCCAGAAGCGCCTCCGAATATTCCTCGTAGGTCGAGGTCTCCTGATGCGCATCGTGGATGATGGCTGAAAGCTGCCCCTCGCGCGATGCGCCCAGTGCCACCGTCTGGATCGTGTGCGGCCGGCAGCCGACGCTGTAGAACATGTCCCGCCGGGAGAGCATGACCTTGACCGGACGCTTGGCGATGCGGGCGCCAAGGGCTGCCAGCGTCACGTGCGGCCAGGCGCGCAAGGCCGAGCCGAACGCGCCGCCGACGAACGGCGAGATGACCCGGACGTTCTCTGCCGGAAGGCCAAAGACGGCGGCGATCTCGCTTGCGGTGTTGTGCACCCACTGCGTCTTGTCCCAGAGCGTCAGCTGGTCGCCTTCCCAGGCGGCGATCGTTGTATGCATCTCGATCGGATTGTGGTTCTCGCGCGGGATCACGTATGTCTGCTCGACCCGGACCGGGGCGGCGGCAAGCGTCTCCTCGGGCTCACCGCGCCGGGTCTCGGGCGGGCGGCGCGCGCCCTGATCGGTCTGCTGCTGGGTCGGCAGCACCGGCTCGGCGCGCCCGATGTCCGTTGCTCCCCTTTCGGGCGCGTAGGTTGCGCGCACCAGCGTTGCGGCAAAGCTGGCCTGTTCAAGAGTATCGGCAATCACCAGCGCGATCGGCTGGCCCTGATGGTTGACCTGGTCATCCTGGAGGACATGCAGCCGCTCGCCGACGGCCGGGTCCACCCCGGCCTTGTGCTTGCGGTACGCCAGCTCTGGCGCATTCTGGTGCGTCAGGATGGCGATGACCCCGGGGACACGCTCCGCCGCTGCAGTGTCGATGGCAAGGATGCGGCCACAGGCAATGGTGCTGCGTACGATCGCGCCATAGGCATGGTCCTTCACATCGAACTCTGCGGCATAGGTGGCGCGGCCGGTCACCTTCTGGCGGCCGTCGATACGGCTGATCGGTTGCCCGATGACAGCTGTCGTCATGCGCGTCCTCCTGCGGTCTCGACGGCACGCACGATGGCGCGCTGCATGAGTTCGATCTTGAAGGTGTTATGCCCGTATCCTCTGGCGTTCTGCGCGGCGAGGGCCGCCGCCTGCCGCAGGCCGTCCGGATCGAGGCTGGCCCCGCTGAGGGCCGCCTCCACTTCCGGCGCCCGCCAGGGCTTGGTGCCGACGCCGCCCAGCGCGACACGGGCCTCCTTGATCCGCTCGCCCTCCATCTCGAGGGCAACCGCCGCCGAGACCACCGCGAACTCGAAAGAGGCGCGGTCGCGCACCTTGAGATAGTGCGAGCGCCGTGCCGCCGGGCTGGCGGGCACCACGATCGCCGTGATGACCTCCCCGGGCTGCAGCGTCGTCTCGATGTGGGGCGCGTCGCCCGGCAGGCGGTGAAGCCTGGCAACCGGAACGCTGCGCTCCCCGTCCGGGCCGCGCAGTTCAACGACAGCATCGAGCGCGACGAGCGCCACGGCAAGGTCGGACGGGTGCGCGGCAATGCAGGCCTCGCTCGTGCCAAGGATCGCGTGCCAGCGGTTCTCGCCCTTCAGCGCCGCGCACCCCGAGCCGGGTGTGCGCTTGTTGCAGTCAGCATAGCCAATGTCCCGGAAATACGGACAGCGGGTGCGCTGCAACAGGTTGCCGCCCATGGTTGCCTGGTTGCGCACCTGCGGACTTGCGGAATTGAGCAGCGCCTCGGCGATGACGGGAAACTCGCGCGCGACGACGGGATGGGCCGCAACATCCGCCATCGTGGCGGCCGCGCCCAGCCTCAGGCCCTGCTGCGTGCTTCCGATACGGTCATCAAGGAGGCCTGCAAGGCTGACCACCCGGTCGGGCCGGCGCACATATTCCTGAAGGAGCTGCACCATGTCCGTGCCGCCGGCAATGTATTCGGCTGGCGCATCGTTGCGCCCGGCCTCGGCCCGCAAAATCAGCGCTGCTGCCAGATCGCGCGGACGCTCGAGTGTGAATGGGTGCATGGCTCAGGCTTCCTTTATGGCGCCGGTGGCGCGAGCGGCATCCTGAATGGCGGCTATGATGTGATCATAGGCACCGCACCGGCAGAGGTTGCCGCTCATCCAGTCGCGGATCTCCTGAGCCGAGGCGGCGTGGCCTTCGGCAATGCAGGCAACCCCGGCCATGATCTGCCCGGAGGTGCAGTAGCCGCACTGGAAGGCGTCGCGTTCGATAAAGGCGGTCTGCAGCGGATGAAGCTCGTCGCCTTGCGCCAGTCCCTCGATCGTCGTGATCTCGCGGCCCTCTGCAAGAGCGGCAAGCCAGAGGCAGGACTTGACCCGCTTGCCGTCCATCAGCACCGTGCAGGCGCCGCACTGGCCAAGACCGCAACCCTTCTTCGAGCCGGTCAGGCGCAGATGCTCGCGCAAAGCATCCAGCAGGGTGGTTCGAGGATCCAGCCGCAGCCGGTGATCCCCGCCGTTGACGCGCAGCACGACATCGAGCGGCTCTGGCATCACTTCAGTTCCTCTTGTCGCCGTGGCAGGGGCCAGGTGGGCAAGCCCCGGTGAAGCCGATAGAACGCTGATGGCAGCCGTTGTCTCCAGAAGTTCTCGACGCGTCACGCCATCGCCGGGCATCGGCAAGCCTCCCTCACCAGGTTGACACCGCTCCGGCGGCCGGCAGGAGCAATCAGACGGGAAGGAGACCGGCCCCCTGCATCCTCGCTGCCACCCCCGTCATGCGCCGTCACCTGCGCCGCCTGTCCGTTGCGGCCAAGTCATGGATCACCAAACGAGTTCAAGCCGGGCTTTGCTCCCTGCAATCCTGCACCTGCCGCATCGGTCATGCCTGAGGCGCAAGCCGGCGCGCAGCGATGCTCCGGTCAGGGAAAAGGGCGCCGCTGTGCAGGCGTCGCCCTTTGGTGTGGTCGATGCGGAGCCCCGGCCTGACCGGGTCAGATCGGGGCTCTTAAATCTATTTGTTGGTCGCACTTTTGTTCACCGCAGGGTTCTTCACCCTGCTCGACAGCTGATGCTAGTGGTCTGAGCTGGAAGTCCGTTTGCAGAAGCGTGCGACCTTGGCGAGAATGTCATCGGCAGATTTGGTCCAGATGAAGGGTTTGGGTCCCGCGTTGTTTTGCTCGATTTAACTGTGGATGGCCTGTTCAAGATCCGCCGTACTGGTAAAGACCCCGCGCTCGAGACTGCGGCGGCTCAGTACTGCAGCGCGGCGATCAAGGTGAGACAATGCGCCCTCGGCGTCATGGATGAAGCCCTTGTCGCGGCCCAGATGCACCCGATCGATCTGGGTCGTGACCAGCATCACCGGCGACGAGGCCGACCAGCTCGACATCGTCCTCGAGGATACGGACGGCGGTCTTGCCCCGCCCGGCGCTGTGCTGACCTTGGCACTGGGCTGGAAGCAGGGCAGCGACGTCACGCCCGGCCTCTCGGTAAAGGCAGCTTCAAGGTGGACGAGATCGAGCACACTGGCCCGCCCGATGAGATCCCGCTGCGCGCCCGGGCGGCCGACTTCACCAGCGCCATTCGCCTGCGGCGCGAGCAGAGCTGGCACGACACGACGCTCGGCAACGTCCTGACCGACATCGCCGGGCGCAATGGCCTTGCCGCCCGCATAGCGCCTGCTCTGGCGGGCGTTGCCGTGCCGACCCTCTGTCAGGAGCCGGGGGAGCGACACGGCCCTCCTGCGCCGCTTAGGAGCCGAACACGATGCCGTGGCGACCATCAAGGCTGGCTGTCTGATCTTCACCCGCAAGGGAGCCGGTACGACGCCGGGAGGACAGCTGCTTCCTCTGCAGGCCATCCGTCGCAAGGATGGTGACCGGCACCGTTGGTCCCGCCAGACTCGGGACGAGCAGGCAGGCATGACCGCCTACTGGCACGACAAGGGGGCGAGGCAAAACGCCAGTTGGTGACCGTAGGAGAAAATCAGGGAGTCAAGCGCCTCCGCAAGACCTGCGCCAGCGAGGCCGAGGCCAAACAGGCCGCTATTGCCGAACGTGACCGCCTGAAGCGCACGCCGGCCAGCCTCGATCTGACCCTCGCCCTGGGCCGGCCGGACGCCTGCCCGGAACAGCGGGTGAAGATCTCGGGCTTCAAGCCGGAGATCGACGCCATCACGTGGCTCATTGCCGAGGTGAGTCACCGGCTGGACAGCAACGGCGGCTTCACCACGGATTTGCGGCTGGAGACTGCGCCGTAGTCAGAGGCTGCGCGCCGCCAGCGCTACCCGGGCGGCGTCGGACAGAAAGCCTGACCGATTGCCTGCCACTCGATCAATGGCGGCAAGCAAGCCTTCATCCATGGTGATCTGCACCCGCACTGACCGACCCGGCTTCTCAGCACGCACCAATACCCGTGCTGCCTCTTCAACCTCCGGGTCATGCGGGATATCGTCCAGATCGCTAGGGGCCGGGATCGGATCTCCGTGCTCGATTGAAAGAACCAGGTGGGCCGACAAGGCCTCTTCGGCCGCACGAGCAGCTTCCTGAACGGTCTCACCCGCTGATACGCAACCCGGCAGATCAGGGAAAAAAACGCTGTAGCCGTCGCTCGCGCGCTCGATAATCGCTGGATAGTAAACAACTGCCATTTCTACCTCCGCCGTATCGGTTGGTGAAGCTGGTCAGACCAGCTTCACCCCGCTTTGCTTCTCGATGCTTTTCAGTGTGCCTCTTGCGAGGTCTGCCTTCGGGTGCGGCACTGTCACCGTGCCGGGGCGGCCGGGATGGCGGAACTGTTTATGGCTGCCCGTCTGTCTCACCTCTACCCAGCCTGCGGCTTCCAGCCGCTTAATCACTTCCCTACTTCGCATTTCCGCCCCCCTTATCTGTGTATTTATACACACCGTCCAGGAGAACGGCAAGAAGAATATACACACCAATACACACTAAAGAGCCCCGGCGATTGACCGGGGCTGGAATAGCAATTTCTAGAATTCGCAGTCGCTTCGGATGATCATTTTGCTGCCGTACCGCAAGCTGCTTGAGATATTGCCCGGCGTAGAAACTCCACTCGACCTCAGACTCGTGGCGGTAGCCATCAGCGTCCACGATTTGGCTAGCACCTTCAAGGACCAGCCGCGCAATCTGAGAGCCTGATTTCAGTTTTGGGAGAGCCTTGAGGCTGCTGATAAAAGTCTGTCCAGTCCGGCGCCAGGGAGTCGCAGCGGTTGAGCAAGCGCTCAATGTCAGCGCATCGCCGCCAAACCTCAGCATATAACGTCCAGAACAATGCTCCAGAGCATTGCGTTCTGGTTGTGGAGTCTCAACAGGTTGTTCATTGGCTGGGCCAGTCGGCTGATGGGCGGCATGGAGTGTAGACTGTCGTGAGGACGGTGCCAGTTATAATTATGCACCCATGACTGGAGGGCGCCTTTGTGTGTTCCGAGGTCGGATAGGCCCTGGCATAGGCCCACTCGCGCAGGCTGGTCTGGATGAAGCGCTTGGCCTTTCCGTTGGTCTGGGGAGTGCAGGGTCTGGTGCGGATGTGCCTGAGGTTCAGGGCCTTGCAGGCTTCGCGGAAGGCGTAGCTTTTGTAGCATAAACCGTTGCCGGTCATCACGATGCGCACGGTGATGCCGAGGGACTAGTGGTCTGAAGCGGAAGTTTCTGTGCAGTGGCCCTTTCCTGTCGGCCTGAGCGTTTTTCCGGTTGTGTCTGTTATGGCTGGAGGCGTCGATGCCCGGTCCTTCTGCAACCCCGCTCAGTTTGTCGGCTGAGGATCGCCAGCGTCTTGAGGCATGGACGCGGCGGCATAAGACCAGTCAAAGTCTGGCCCAACGCGCCCGGATCGTTCTGGCCTGCGCCGAACCGGGCGCTACCAACAGTCAGGTTGCCCGCGCCCTGGGCGTCAGCCATCCAACGGTTGCGCTCTGGCGGGATCGCTTTGCCGGGCAGGGTCCGGACGGACTGCTGGATGCGCCCGGATCCGGGGCGCCGCGCACGATCAGCGATGAGGCCATCGACGAGCGGCTGATCGCCCTGACGCTGGAGACAACACCAGGGGTGCAACGCATTGGTCGACGCCCAGCATGGCGGCCAAAGCTGGCATGACCTAATCGGCTGTCAGTCGTATTTGGCGCGCCTTCGAACTCCAGCCCCACCGGACGCAGGACTGGAAACTCCCGACAGATCCGTTGTTCGTGGACAAGGTGCGGGATATTGTCGGGCTCTATCTGAATCCGCCGGATCGCGCTCTGGTTCTATGCATGGATGAAAAGCGGCAGATCCAGGCCAACGAGCGAACAGCGCTGGTTCTGCCTATGCAACCCGGCCAGCCCGAGCGCTGGAGCCATGATTATCGGCGCCATGGCACCACGGACCTGTTCGCCGCCCTGGACGTGAGGACCGGCAGGATAATCGGCCGGTGCAGGCAGCAGCACCGCAGCATCGTGTTTCGCAGTTTTCTCGACGAGGTCGAGACGCTTGTGCCATCCGATCTGGAAGTCTACCTCATCCTGGACAATCTGGTGACCCATAAGGCCCCGATCATCCGGGACTGGCTCGTAAAACGCCCACGCAGGCATCTGCACTTCACACCAACCGACGCGTCGTGGCTCAATCTCGTTGAATGCTGGTTCTCTGTGCTGACCTGCCGCAGGCTCGAGCGCACCGTCTTTACCAGTCCGGCAGCTCTGGAACAGGCCATCCACAGTTATATCGAGCAAAACAACGCGCGACCAAGACCCTTCACCTAGACCAAATCTGCCGATGACATTCTCGCCAAGGTCGCACGCTTCCGCAAACGGACTTCCAACTCAGACCACTAGCGCAGGTGAATATCCACCCGCTCGATGCTGCCGCCCGTGAACGGGTAGCCGATGGCGTCGTCGGAGGGATAGCGCCCGGCCGCCGAGCCGGTATCGACGCCGACGTCGAACGTCTCGCTGATCGAGAAGAAGGCCGGCGGGCTGGCCGGCAGGCGTTCCTGGCCGGCGGCCTGGCCATTGACCTCCAGTTTCAGATACCCGCCCTTGGCATAGCCGGTGCCGTCGTAGTCGAAATCGACCTTCAGCACGTGCCGGCCGGCGGGCAACGGCGTGCTGCCGACCAGATCGACCGTCTTCACGTCAAACAGGCGGTAGGTGAAGGTGGGCTTGCCGTCCTTACCCAGATAGAGCGACCAGCCGGCTGCCGTGCCGCCGATCGTTGCAATGACGCCGCGTGCGCCGCCTTCGGGAATGTCCACGGTTGCCGAGAGGCTCCACGACCGGTTCAGCATCTTGGGCGCGCCGACTTCGGGTATGCCGACCGCGCCGGGGTAATAGGTGAACTGGGTACGCTTGCCGGTCAGGCTCGGCAGGGCCGTGTCTCCCACGCTTGGACCCTTGAGCGGGAGCACCTGGTTGGCGGCCGCCTCGCGCAGGAACAGCGCCTTCATCTCCTCCAGCCGCTGCGGCTCCAGGGCAGCCAGATCCCGGGCCTGGGAGAAGTCCGTGCGCAGGTCATAAAGCTCCCAGGTGTCCTCCTCGAACGGCTTTTCCTTGTACTGCATGCCGGTCGCCCAAGGCAGCCGGTTATGGAAGGCCGACGCCATCCAGCCGTTGTGGTAGATCGCGCGGTGCCCGAACACCTCGAAATACTGCGTGGTATGCTTCTCGGGCGCCTTAGCATCGTTGAAGCTGTAGACGAGGGAGGTGCCGTTCATCGGTTTTTGCGCGATGCCGTTCACCTCACCGGGGGCCTCAATCCCAACGGCCTCAAGGATGGTCGGCGCAATGTCATTGACGTGCCCGAACTGGCTGCGCAAGCCGCCCTTGTCGGTAATGCGCTTGGGCCAGGTCACCACCAGCGGATTGCGCGTGCCGCCCAGATGCGAGGCGACTGTCTTTGTCCACTGGAACGGGGTGTTGAGGGCCCAGGCCCAGCCGACGGGGAAATGCGGGTAGGTATCCGGCCCGCCGATGTTCTCCAGACGCCGCAGGTTCGCCGCCTGGTCTTCTGCCAGCCCCTGCAGAACGCCCATGTAATTCAGGCTGCCCGACAAGCCGCCTTCAGGCGAGCCGCCGTTGTCGCCGACGATATAGATGAACAGGGTGTTGTCGTACGCGCCGCTGTCCTTGAGGCTCTGGACGAGGCGGCCCACCTCATGGTCGGTATGGGCGAGAAACCCCGCATAGGTCTCCATCAGGCGCGCGGCGATCTTCTTGTCATTGGCGCTCAGGCTGTCCCAGGCCGGCAGCCCTTCGGGTCTGGGGGTAAGCACCGTATCCTTCGGGACGACGCCCAGCTCTTTTTGCTTGGCAAGGATCTCCTCCCGCAGCCGGTCCCAGCCCTGATCGAAGCGGCCGCGATACTTGTCGATCCACGCCTTGGGCACCTGCAGCGGCGCATGGGTGGCGCCCGGTGCGAAATAGAGGAAGAACGGCTTGCCCGGCGTGATCGACTGCCGGGCCCGCATCCATCGGATTGCCTGGTCCGCCAGGTCCGTCGTCAGGTGATAGTCCTTGCCCTCGGGCCGCAGGATCGGCGTTGTGCCCTCGATCAGCGTCGGCTCGAACTGGTCGGTCTCGCCGCCCATGAAGCCGTAGAACTTCTCGAAGCCCATGCCGGTTGGCCAGCGGTCGAACGGCCCTGACTGGGAGATTTCCCAATCCGGCGTCTGGTGCCACTTGCCAAAGGCGGCGGTGTTGTATCCTTCCTGGCGCAGGATCTCGGCAATGCTGGCCGCATCCCTTGCATGCATTCCGGTATAGCCGGGGCGGCTGTCGGCGGTGTTCATCACCGCGCCGATGCCAACCGCATGGGCGTTGCGCCCCGAAAGCAGCGCAGCGCGCGTGGGCGAGCAGATGGCGGTGGTGTGGAACCGGTTGTAGCGCAGCCCTTCGGCGGCCAGCTGGTCCAGTGCCTGTGTTGCCGCCGGGCCGCCGAAGGTCGAGGCGGCACCAAAGCCCACGTCGTCCAGCAGCACGACAACCACGTTGGGCGCGCCCGCAGGCGCCTGGCGCTGCAGCGGCGCTGCCGGCGTGACGGGCGTCTCCTGCGCCGGGGCGGCAGTTGCAGGCAGGACGGCGGATCCAAGAGAGGCGGCGAGTGCGAAGACGCCTGCTGACGGGCGGATCTTGATCGTTTTCATTTATTCCCCCTGTGCGAAGCCCCGTGGTCTGGCGCCGACGAAGGCACGGCTGGATGTCAGGCAACACGACTGGACGCAAAACACGGTGTCGCGGCGCGAACGCCGTCTGCAAACTGGGCAGGGCGATGCGCTTTGCTTTGAGGGCACATCCGTCTTGCCGCCGCGCAAGGTGACGGCGTGCGCAGTGACGGCCCGGGGCTTGTCCCTTTTCAGGCGTCGGATCTCCCGAACCTGAGTTTTAAGCAGGCAGAATTCCTACGGCCCTGCTGAAAATAAGGCAACTGCATTAAATGAGAGGTGTGGCCAATCTCTTCAGGCGCTGCTACGCGCTGGAGCAAGGATCATACGGGCTGGAGGCAGGCCGTGCCGGGAGTGGGGATGACGGGGAGCGGACAAAGAGCAAAGGCGGTGCCCGCCGCGCGGCAGGGCTACGCAACCTCTGCTGAGACGCGGCTGAAGCTCATGCTGGCAGCCGAAGAACTGGCAGCCCGGCAAGGCCTTGCCATGCTCTCGGCCCGCGAGATCGCCAAGCAAGCCGGGCTTCGAAACAACGTGGCCGTGCAGTACCACTTCGGCTCTCTTGAAAACCTGCTGCGCGATCTTGTGCGGTACCGCCAGCTCCAGCTCGATGAAATCCGCTCAGCGCTGATCAATGAGGAGGGGCGCAATTTTGCGGACTTCGATCTTTATACCCTGCTGAAGATTTTCCACATGCCCCACCTTCACCTGATCCGGGAAGCGGGCAATGCGCATTATGCATCGTTTATGTCTCAGTACATCCTGGCCATGGACCCGCAGGACTATCGTCAGCTGAACGAGCACGGCAATGACTTGCCGGCTTTGACGAAATTGCTGCAAGCGATCCGCCAGAAGATGGAGGGGATCGACGCCGAGATCATCAGCCGGCGCATCGGGAACTGCACCATCCTGTTCCTGAACGTTGTCCGTTCACTGCCGGTGGCAGCATTTGGCCCCAGTTGCATCGGCGAGACGGGCCGGGTGATAAAGGACACGCTCCTGCAATGCGTCGCCGTTCTCGGCGCACCGCAAAGTGACGAGGCGCAGGACGTGGAAGCGGCAATGCTCCAGCGCGCATCGTCTGGATAACGTGCGCTCAAGGCAGGCAGTCCTCCTTGTTAGGAGCGCTGCCTGCCCCTTGAGAACAGGAGGGCGATGCACCAGCCCGCAACCGCACTGCCCCCGAACCAGAGGAAGAAGGCAGCGCCGTCTGCGGCCAGCGCAAAGGCAGCGCCCGGTAACAGAGCGCCCGCAATCAGGGCGTTGCGCATTGCACTGGGGAATGCCCGGCTCTGCGCGCCATAAGCCCTCTGGCGCTTGGGATCGCGCAGGCAAAGGAGGGCGACAAGCGCAGCCGTGAAGCCGATCGCGGCAAGAGTGAGCGCGCCCATTTATTCTGCAGCTCCCAGAGACAGGACGCTGCTGGTCCGGCGGCCCCGGTTCGGCTGCAGGGTCCACCAGAGCATCCAGATGCCGGCAAGCACGAAGGCGATGTCGAGCGCGGGGATCACCGGCTGCCCGGTTGCAAGCGCCGTCTGCCAGCCGGGCCCGTCCATGAGCAGGCGCAGGGGGGCAAGGGTCAGCAGCGCAAGGCCGCCCGCCACCTGAAGAGACTGGCGGAACGCCGCAGGGGAGGGCCAGAGCGCGCCGCCCAGCACGACAACGGCCGAGGCGATGAGGAATCCGGCCGGCGTCCAGTAGGTGGCGGTGCCCAGAGGCATCGTGATCAGGAAAGCGACGGCCGCCGCTGCCAGAGCAACGGGCAGGCCAAAGCCCACGATCGTCACGCTGCGCTCCAGCCAGCCAAGCGCGCGGCTGCTGCCCTCCCGCCGGGCCAGCCAGAGGCGCAGGCCGGTCAGCGTCACATAGCAGGTCGCAAAGCCGAGCCCGAACCAGATCGCCTTGGAGAGGAGACCGGCAAAGTTGCCGAAATGGAGCGGGGACATGACGGCCGCCAGCGTGCCGCCTGCCGAGGGGCGCGCGCCGACCAGCGGCTTGGTGTGGAGGAAGTCGCCGCTGACGCCGTCATAGACGAGGCTGATCGGCGCAAGGCCGCCTTCCGTGGGCGGGTGATAGGTCGTCAGCCTGGCATCGGCGCGGCCGAAATTCTCGAGGGTCGCAAAGGTCGGAATTGCGCCGGCGCGGTTGATTGCGTCCGCCGCGCTGCGATCCAGGTTGCCGATGACGAGCGGCCGGGGATCGGGCGTGCCCGGGTTGCCGAAGACGGCCTCGTTCAGTTGCTCCACATCGCCGGCAAAGACGGCCATGGCCACGATGGGCACGCCGATCGACCCGAAGAAGGAAAAGAAGCTGCCCGTGAACGCCAGGATGAACCCAAAGGGCAGGCTCCAGGTGCCGGCCACGCTGTGCCGGTCCCGCTGGACGAGCACCGGATTGGCTTTGCGCCGCAGCGTGAAGATGTCCTTGAACAGGTGCCGGTGGATCAGCAGGCCCGAAATGGCGGCCACCAGCATGGCGAGCCCCAGAATGCCGGTCAGCAGCAGGCCCCAGGGATCCGGCACGTGCAGCTGGACATGGGTGTCGACCAGAAAATGGCGCAGCGCATTGTCGTTGCGCGGCCCAAACACCTCGTCGCTGGTGCCCGGCCGGCGGTCGATGACCTGCCCGTCCTTGCCGAGCTGGTAGAAGATGCCCCGGCTGATGATCGTGCCGGCGGCATCCAGTTCATGCCGGTGAAAAAAGACGCCCAGATCATGATCCCCAACCTCAAAGAGGTCGATGTCGCCATGAAACTCTTTGGGCGTCTGCGCCCCCAGGCGGCGCAGATCATCGGCAAAGGGCCGCTCGAACGCTGACTGGGTCGTTCTGTGCCCGGCGGACCAGGTGCCGATCTCCTCGGCGAAGACCGCAACCGTGCCGGTCAGGACCACGGCATAGAGCAGCAGGCCAAGGACGATGCCTGACCATCCGTGGATGGCCACCATCAGCTTGGTTTCGGTCTTCGGCAGCTCGATCATGGATGCGCCTCCGTTGTGGCTGGCTCAGGGTCCAGGAATTTTTGGGCGATCAGGCCGCCGTGGACGGCCAGCAATCCGGCAGCAATAAGCGCAACACGCACCAGTTTGCGATCAAGGCAGGCGTGGAAGAACAGCACGGCCCAGATCAACGGGGCGAGCACCAGCGGCAGCACGAGGTTGTCGATGCCCGCAGCCCCGCCCGGCAGCCACAGGGCCATGCCCGCCATCACAATGACCGCGACAATGACGGCGCCGGGTCCGGCAAGAAAAATCCTTATCCATCGGCGTGACGTAGCAGACATATCCTGTCCCATCTCCGCTGGGTGATGACGGCTCACTGCCTCAGTACTTCAGGCCGATGGTGCCCAGCACGGTGCGGGGCGCGCCATAGTAGCCCTGATCGAAATTCAGCGCCGTCAGGTGCTTGGTGTTCGTGACGTTCCTGACGTTCACGCTCAGCGTCAGATTGTCGGTCACGGCATAGCGCGCGACCAGATCAAGCAGCGCATAGCCCTTCTGGGTGATGCGGATGGGCTCGCCCGTTGTAGACGAGACCGCGCCCGGCTCCAGATAGATGCGGCTCTGGTACTGGAGCGACGCGCCGAGCTTGAGGGCGGCGAGCGCCGGCGGCGAATAGCTCAGGTTCAGGCGCACGGTATTGCGGGGAACGAACGTCCTGACCGCTTCGTCGTCTTCGCCCCGGATGCGCATCAAGGTGTAGCCGCCGGTCGCCTGCAGGCCCTCGATGATCTGACCGCCGAACTCGAGCTCGATGCCCTGCGACTTTGCGTCGACCCCGCGATAGACCGTCTGGCCGATGGTCGGATCAAAGCCTGCCGCCTCGGCCGTGTTCTTCTGGCGCGCCTGGAACACAGCAACGCTGGCGTTGAGCCGTCCGCCATACCATTCGCCCTTGAGACCGGCCTCAAGATTGTCACCCTCGATCGGGTCGATCAGCCGGCGGTTGATGTCCGTCTCGGTCTGCGGATTGAAGATGGTGGCAAAGCTGGCATAGGCGCTGAGGTTGGCTGACAGGTCATAGGTCGCCCCGACGAAGGGCAGGAACCGCGTCAGCTTGTATTCGGTCGGCGCGCCGTAGGAATAGCCGTCGCTGATCGCCCGGGTGACGTTGCCGCCCACCATCACCTTCAGCGGATCGGCAAGGTGAAGGCGCACGAGGCCGTAGCCCGCTTCCCGGCGCGTATGAGTATTGAGGCTGAGATCATAAACGTCCGGAAAATCCGGCAGCGGGAAGCTGCCGGCGAGGGCATCTTCCAGCGATATTGGGGCGCTGATCAGGCTGGTGACATAGCTGGAATACTGTTTGTATCGCTGGGCGCTGCGGTTGACGCCGAGCATGATGTCATGCTTGCGCCCCCAGAGGCTGAACTTGCCCGCCACATAGGCATCCAGCGAGAGATTGCGCGTCTGGGCGCGGAACGCCCCGGGATAGATGAACAATCCTTCGCCCGTTGCGCGGTCAGGAATGCCAAAGACATAGAACAGCCTGTCTTCCTCGCTGATCGCGCGGCGATTGGCTGTGATCTTGAGGTGCCAGTCCTCATCGAAATGATGAACGATGTCGCCGAAGATCTGCCGGTCGATGACGTTGTAGCCCGCCCAGTCCGGCCCGGTGCTGGCGCTGCGATCGTGCTCTATGCGGGTGCCGTCGGTGTAATAGAGCGGCAGCGCGCCCCACATCGCCCCATCGCTGTCATGGTCCTGATGGCCGTAGCCCAGCGTCAGCGTGGTCTGCGGGCCGAGATCGGCCTCAACGATGCCGTAGCCGGTCCAGCGCCGGAGTTGATACCGGTCAAGATAGCTGTCGGTGTCGACGAAGGCCCCGACCGCGCGGGCGCGGATGCTGCCGTCGCCCGTCAGCGGGACGCTCACGTCGCCATCCAGGCGCAGGTTGTCGTGAGAGCCGTACTGCGCGGCGCCTGAGGCCTGAAAGGTTTTCAGCGGCCGCTTGCGGATGAAGTTGATGACGGCGGATGGATTGCCCGTCGAGGACAGGAGGCCCGGCGCTCCGCGCACCACGTCGATATGATCGTAAACGGCAGTGTCGATCGAGCCGGTCTGGATCTCGAAGGCAAAGGGCAGGCCGATGCCGTCGATCTGGAAGGTCTGGATGTCGAAGCCGCGCGCCGAATAATAGATCCGGTCCGTCTCGGCCGCCTGAACCTGCACCCCGGGCACGGTGCTCAGAAGGACATTGATGTCGTTGAGCTGGAAATCCTCGATCTGGGCGCGGGTGACGACGCTGACCGACTGGGGCGTTTCGCGCTGGGAGATGGGAAAGCGCGTCGTCGTCGTCTGGGCGGTTGTCGTGTAGTCCACGTTGGACTCGGTCCGCTGGCCGGTCACGATGATGTCGTCGGCACTGCGCGCCTCGGCGCTGGCGGCACTGCGCGCTTCTGCGGTATCGGAACTGTGTGCGGCCAGTGCGGTGGCTGCCGCCAGAACTGCGACAAATGCTGCCATAAAACGAATTTCCCCCATCGACACAGAACGCTGAGGCGTACTGAGGACTAACGCCACTATGGCAACTGCGAGTCATTTGCAATCTCTTTTTAGTCTAAATGTCGTGGTCTGCAGGTCGTTGATTTCTATGGTTTTTTCATTAGCGCCCATGGTCCGCATACGGGCGCATAGGGGGGCGAAGCGCCGGTCCGCCCGCGACTCCTGCAAGCGCGAGTCATTCGCGACAAATAGAATGGTTCTGATAAACGGGTCTCTGCCGTTGCCGGGGCGATCAGCCGTGAAGAGCACCATCAAGGTCAATTGCCGAGGGGGCAGGTCCGTCCGTCAGCGCGGCTTGAGCGGGTGCTGCAGGGCGTCTTGCCTCGCGCCATTCCCGCAAGGTGTCCGGGCGTTTCTCGGCAAGCAGTGAATTACTGTCGGCCCTCGAGGCCGTTTAGCAACTCATCAAGGGCATCGTCATAACCGTCAGCCGGAACCGGGCCGTCACGCGCGCCCATTGCGGTTGCAACAGCAGCGCCGTGAGTGAAGTCGACGAGGATGTGAACCCAGAGCCGGGATTGCTGCGCCGTCAGGCCCGCCTCGACCAGAAGCCGGGCGATGCTCTCCGTGATCCGCCGCGCCTGTTCCGGAAAGACGGTCCGCCGGCTGAACAGAAGGAGGGTGAGGCCGGGGTGGCGCAGCACCTGTGCATGGTAGGCCCGCATGAGGGCTGCAATCCGGTCGCGGGGAGTGCCGGTCTGCGGCGCGCAGACGGTGCCGTACACCCGCTCCGACATGGCGCGGATCAGTCCGTCGCGATCGCCGAAATGGTGGTAGATCGTCATCGGATTGATCTGAAGCCGTTCGGCGAGCGCTCTCATGGTGAACGCATCGACGCCCCTTGCGTCCAGAAGATCAAGGGCGGTGGCCAGCATGTCCTCGGGCGAGACCGCGGCCTTGCTGCGGGGCGGGCGCCCGCGCGGGCGCTTCATGGCGCGATCCGGTAGCGGGACTGCACAAGACCGGAGGCAAAACTCCGGGTCCCCTCGTGGATGAGGGAAATGTCCGAGGGAAGCGGGCCGAAAAGGCGGCGGCCCTGCCCAAGCAGCACGGGGACGCTGGTGATCACCATGTCAGAGATCAGCCCGGCGCGCAGGAAAGACTGGATCACGAGGCCGCCATCCACATAGACCCGCCGGCTCCCCTCGGCCTCCAGCATCGCCATCGCCTGCTCCGGGGATTTGTCTGAGAAACGCACCTTTCCTGCAAGGTCATCCGGCATCTGATCATCCTTGAGAGAGCCCGACAGGACCAGAACCGGGCGCGTATAGGGCCACGGCCGCACCGCCTGCATGGCCTCAAAGGTGCCGCGCCCCATCAGGATGACATCGATGTCCTTGATGAAGTCATCATAGCCATGATCCTCGGATGGGTCGTCTCTCTGCAAGAGCCAGCCGATATCCCCGTCGGCGCGCGCAATGAACCCGTCCAGGCTGGTTGCGATGAAGACATGCCCGCTGATCATCTTGGCCCCCTTAATTATACGTTGTATAAATAATTAAGGGCAGGAACGGCTCACGTCAACCCGCCGGATCCATCGCGTCCTCCGCAGTCAGAAGCGGGAGGTTGTTGCGGTGCGCCGGGAACTTTAGCCCGTTCCCCTGCGTCCCCGCTCCACACGTCAACGGACAGTGTCGGAACCGCCATCGGGCCTTTGCTTATCTTTATCCAGGAGACCATGACGGTCGACCTGTCGCCCGCCGGGCTCGCCCGGGGCATGGACGCGCTGCGCTGACCGGGCCATTGGCGGCCCATCGGCTGCAACCAGCGCTCAATCAGCGGCGAACGCCGTGGAGCAGGATCTCGGTCGCAGAGCGGATGTAGATCAGGAACCGCTCGCGGTTCACATCGTCATGCTCGGCGAAGATCCGGGTGATCTCGCCCGTCACGATCATGCACATCATGCGTGCCGCCGTCATCGTATCGACGTCGCGGCGCTGTCCGGCCAGCGCCCGGACCAGATAATCGTTCAAAGGAATGAGGATGTGCTCGTTGAAATGCCGGCGATGGGAAATCTCGATCTCCGGAAAACGCTCCGCCTGCCCGAGCATCAGTTGAATGAAAGCGGAGACCTTCGGGCGCGTGTAAAGATCCAGCAAGGCAAGGCTGAAGCGCACCAGTTCCTCCTCGATCGGCCGCTGCGCGTCCAGCAGCGCGACCGGATGCGCCAGCTCCCCGCTCAGCCAGGTAAGCACGGCCTCGAACAAATGCGTCTTTGACGGATAGCGCTCGTAAAGCGTCCTTTTGGAGACGCGCGCAGCAGCGGCAACGCCGTCCATGCTGGCCGCAAAGCCGTCCTTCATGAACAGGTCCGTGGCAGCCTCGAGAATGGCCTGCTCGATGTCCCTCGCCTCGGCCCTTGCCGGCCGTCCGCGCCGTACCTGTGCGCCTGTCCGGCGATCCGCCTCGGTGCGGGAAGGTTTTGCAAGACCCAAGGCACGCTCCTCTTAAAACGCCAGAACTACAGTCACGCCGCCATGGCGCGGCGCAGTATGGAAGACCCGGTTTGACATGTAAACGGAATCGTACCATTTTCTCGAGGGTACGGTTTCGTACCATAAAATGGAGGGGGAGGCTTCATGCGCATTATCGATGTCGACAGTCATTTCAACGAGCCGCACGACTGGTTCGAGAAAGCCAACCCGAAGCTGGCGGCCAAGCTGCCCCGGCTGACGCCCGCCGAGCTGCTGATCGATATCGTTGCAGGCGATCTTTTCGCGTCCGTGCCCCCGGCGCTCCGGCCCGATCCGCTGACGCTCATCCCGCAGGCGGTTCGCGATGCCTACGAGCGCCATCTGGCCGGCGGCGATCCCCCGCAGGTGGCGGTCGATGCGGGTGCCTTCCTGCCGGCGGCCTACGAGCCCGAGGCGCGCCTTCGCTGGATGGACGAGCGCGGCATCGACACGCAGATCCTGCTGCCGTCGAACGGCTACCATCCCTACCGCCATGCCATGCGCAAGGATCCCTCGCTCGCGCTTGACGCGCTGGGGACATACAACCGCTGGGCGCTCGAGCAGGTCCACGGCTATACCGAGCGCCTGATCCCGGCGGTGGTCATCGATCTGCTGGACGTCGACTGGTCGGTCGCTCAGGTGATCGAGGGCCGCAAGCGCGGCGCGCGGGCCGTCTTCGTCAAGGCCGATCCGCATGACAACAAGGCGCTCAATCATCCGGATTTCGAGCCCTTCTGGGCAACCTGCGAGGACTTGGGCGTTGTCGTACTCTTCCACGTCGGTGGGGGCCGGGCGGCGCTGCACCCCGGCTGGGCCAACAACGGCGGCGATCTCAGCGCCTTTTATACGCTGACCTCCATGTCGCGGCGCATGGTGCCCCAGCTGGCGCTGGGCGCGATGATCTTCGGCGGCGTGCTTGAGCGCTACCCGCGGCTCGCCATCATCGTCTCCGAACTGGGGATCGACTGGCTGCCCGACTTTCTGGAGACCATCGACCGCGAAGCCGACAACAGCCGTCCCCGGATGCTGAACTTCGCGCCCTACACCCTGCCGCTGAAGCCGAGCGAATATGTGCAGCGCCAGGTCCGCGTCTCGGTCGTGCACCAGCAGGATGTCCTGAGGCCGACGCTTGACCGCATCCCGGAGGGAATTGTCGTGTTCTCGTCGGACTTCCCGCACATCGAGGGCCATCAGGAAGCCGTTGCGCTCTATGACCGGCAGCTGGACGGCCTTGGTCCGTCCGCGCGCGAGAGCTTCTTCGGAAAATCCGCCGCCGACCTGCTCGGCCTCTAGGCACTCAGAGTGAGGCACCGCTGCAACGCATCTGGCGTGTTGCAGCGGTGCCTCTCAAGAAGCAGTGAGCTGCGCGGCGATGTGCTCTATAGTCTGTCAGAAGAGCAGGGCGGCCTAGAGCAGCTTTCGAGCAGGGTGGCATACACTGCGCTTAAGAAAGTGCGACCAACAAAGAACTTGGAGCCGCGATCTGATGCAATCAGATCGGAAAAGGCTCTAATGCTTAGAGTTTCAAGTGCATCCCAGGCGCTGACGGAGACCGAAGATGAGCGCGCAGCAGAGCAAGGACGCGGGCTTCCGCAGCGAAATTGCGGGCGCGGTCCATGAAATGATGAGGGCAGCCCATGATGCAGGCGTGGTCTCTCCGGCAGCGCTGCATACCTTTGAAGAGGCATGGCTTGCTCCGGCCCGCCCGAGTGCTGCCTGTCCGCCGTCCAGCCGAAAGACGTGAAGGCGCCGCTGCAACGCGTCTGGCGTGTTGCAGCGGCGTCTTTTCCTGACTTAGGCCGCCATCGCCTCTTCCGGTTCGGGCGGAAAGATCGCGGGCGTGCCGGGGTCGTAGACCTTGATCAGCAGGCTGATGAACGTCTTGTCCGTCAGCGGGTCGCTCGGCATGTCGAAGGAGACCTTGCGGGCGCGCAGGTCGGCGATGATCGTGTCGAACACCTGCTCATGGGTCAGGTCGTCCGTGTGATCGAGCGCGCGCTTGAGTTCGGCATAATCCATGTAGATGTCCGCGCCCCAGTGAACGAGGAACCGGAACTCCTCTTCCGGCACCTGCTGGATCACCCGTCCGTCGGTCGTGATCTGCCAGCCGCCCGGCGTCGTCGGGTCGGGCTCCATCAGCGAGTTGATCGCCAGGCCCTCGGGCCGGCGCATGGAGGAGGGGCCGTTGGACTCGGCGGTGTGGAACATCATCTCGTTTTCAACGACGACGGCCCGGCCCCACATCGGGGCCTTGATCTGCTGGGGCTGCTCCTTGGGGCCGTCCGGCCAATAGGTGAAGCCGCCGCCCACCTTGCCCTTGTAGTACCAGGTGATGACCTGCGCCTTCTTGGCGCGCCAGCGCTCGAACAGGCCGGTCTTGGTCATGGTGTTCATCAGCCAGATCGGCGAATTGTGCATGGAGATGCCGCGATAGCGGGTGGCATCGACGTGCGGTGAGCCGCCGCCCTGGCACGGGCCCTGAATGTTGAACAGCATGTTCTCGGGCGTCGCGTAGGCCGCGCCCCAGTAGCCGCGCACCAGGTCGAGGAACTTGGTGTTGAAGAAGCAGTCCTCGATCTCCGGGTGCAGCATGGTGTGCGCCTTGGCGAAGTAGCCGCGAAAGACCGGGGAGAGGAACATGTCCCACGTCGGGGTGAACCCTTCGGGCACCGAGCCTGAGGTGGTGGCGATCACTTCCTCGGGCGACTTGAAGTGCTGGGCCAGAATCAGGGACCACGGACCGTTCTTGCGCACCACATTCAGCATGCGCTCGTGCTGGTCCTGGGTGAATGCGTTCTCGATGATCTGCGGTGGTGCCACAGGTCGGAAATTGCTCGTCATGTCTGCTCCCCGATGCCTTGCTTGACTGTTCCGGTGGTCTGCGCGGCAGAGCTCCCGTCGCCGGCCGGGCAAGAGTTTGAAACAGGCAGGGCAGGGAGGCAAGCTAATAATTGAGTTAGCACTTACAAATATAAAGCCGGGCTCCGGCACCTCCAGGGGACAGCGCGCCGATGCCTCGCCCGGCAGCGCAATGTCTTGTCGGGGGGGATGGCCTCCCACTGCGTGACGGACTTATGCTGCAGGGCGAGGGGAGCGGGCGAGCCGCAGCCGCGGATTTCCGCCATTAAAAGGCCTTCCTGCACCGGATGATCGGGGGCGGAGCGATGCTCAGGCCTTGTCCGGGCGCATGGCCCCTCATGCTTTGCGCAGGGTGTGGGCTGATACCCGCCGTCCTATACCGAAATCTTGACTGCTCGCCAGCAGGCTCCCCGCGCCCAGAGGGTGCCAGCTGTTGCGGCCCGTCGTCAGGACGCGGTTGAACGAGAAAAAGAAAGGGGAGGATATGAAATTCTGGCTGTCCATGATGGCGGTTCCGGAGCTTGATCAATTGCCCGAGCTTGCCCGCTGCGCCGAGGAGTGCGGCTTTTATGGCGCAACCTATGCCGATCATCTGGTGATGCCGGCCAACATCGCCAGCAAATATCCCTACACGCCCGATGGCGAGCTGTTCTGGCCGCTGGAGACGCCCTGGCCGGATCCCTGGATCACGCTGACGGCAATGGCTGCGGTCACGACCCGCTTGCGCTTCGCCACCAACATCTATCTGGCCGCCCTGCGTGATCCCTTCACGGCCGCGCGCGCCGTCTCGACGGCGGCCACCTTCTCCAATGACCGCGTCGTTTGCGGTGTCTCCGTGGGCTGGCTCAAGGAAGAATACGATGCTGCCGGCGTCGACTTCCACACCCGCGGCCGGCGTCTGGATGAACTGATCACCGTGATGCGCAAGCTGTGGACCGGCGAGGTCGTCCGCCATGAGGGCGAGTTCTTCCGCTTCGATGACGTCATCATGCGCCCGGCGCCCGGCAAGCCCGTCCCGGTCTGGTCGGGCGGCATGGCCAAACCGGCCCTGCGGCGTGCAGCGACCAACGACGGCTGGCTCGGCCTTCCCCTGAACGTCGAGGACAACCTCGCCATCGTTGCCCAGCTGCGCCAGATGCGCAGCGAGGCCGGCCTTCCCGAGACCGGCTTTGATCCCTGCATCTCGCTTGCCGCACCGCTGGATGGCCGCGCGATTGACCAGCTCCGCGCCGCCGGCATCGAGCACATGACCGCCATGCCGTGGATGCCGTCCCCCTGGGATGTCACCCGCTATGTCGATGACGGCGCGGACGTGAGCAGCCTCGAGGTCAAGAAAACCGCGCTGCGCCGGTTCTCCGAAGCCGTCATCCAGAAATACGCCTGAGCCTGCCCCGGCAGGCCGGGCCGCCCCGTTTTGCAAAAAAGGATACACCGCACATGGAAAGACAGTATCCCGCCAAGACCGCCGCGCTGAAATCGCGCGAATATGTCCACAGCCACAACAAGGAAGGCTGGCTCGGCCTCTTTGCGCCCGAGGCCGTGATCGAGGATCCGATCGGCCCCTCCTATCTCGACCCGGCAGGCAACGGCCACCGCACTCCGGCGGAACGCGAGGCGTTCTGGGACAACAACATCGCCAATTCCGATATCCGGATCACCATCCACCAGTCCTATGGCGCGGCAAATGAATGCGCCAACCATGTGACGCTGGATATCAGGAACGTCATCGACGGGAAGCCGAGCCATATGCGCGTCAATGGCGTTTTCACCTACGCGGTGAATGAGGAAGGCAAGCTCCTGTCCTTGCGCGGATACTGGGAGCCGGAGAACGCCGAGGTTCTGACCGACAAGGCCTGAGCCCTTGCCACGGATCCGGTCTCGCCGGGCTTTGTCTGCGGCGCGGCCGGATCCTGCCCATGAGACAGCAAAGAGCGGCTGCAACATCACGGGAGATCTCCAGATGACGTCGAACAGCAAGACAGGATCCGGTCCCGAAGCTGACGCAGGCCCGTCCGTTTCCCGGCGCGCCGTCATGGGGATGGCGGGCGGCGTCATCGCCTCTGCCGGCATGGCGTCTGCCGCAGGCGCTGCGGCACAAGCTCCGGCGTCCCCTCCCGCGCGGTTCGCCGGCAAGGTGGCGGTCATCA
Organism: Pedomonas sp.; assembly: GCF_036515995.1. Taxonomy (NCBI): domain Bacteria; kingdom Pseudomonadati; phylum Pseudomonadota; class Alphaproteobacteria; order Sphingomonadales; family Pedomonadaceae; genus Pedomonas; species Pedomonas sp. The sequence continues at coordinate 47,441 of NZ_DATBUP010000034.1, forward strand.
CCGGCGCGGCGCGCGGGATGGGCCGTGCCCACGCGGTGCTGCTGGCGCAGAACGGCGCAACCATCCTTGGCTGCGATATCCTCGAGCCGATCGCAACGCTGGATTATCCCCTCGCAACGCAGGCGGACATGGACGAAACCGCGCGCCTCGTGCGGGAGGCCGGTGGCCGGTTCGTCGGGGTCAAGGCGGATGTGCGCGATGCCGCTGCCGCCACCGGCGTCATTGAGCGCGCCCTCAAGGACTTCGGCCGCGTCGATTTCCTGCTGGCCAACGCCGGCATCTACGCCAGCGCGCCTCTGGCCCAGATGACCGACCAGCAGTTCGATGACATCATCCGCACCAACCTTTACGGCGTCTTCAACATCATGCGCGCCGCCGTCGCGCCGATGACCCGGCAGGGCTACGGCCGCATCGTTGCAACCTCCTCGGCCGCGGGCCGCATGGGCATTGCGGGCAGCGCGCATTACTGCGCCTCCAAGTGGGGCGTCATCGGCCTCGCCAAGGCGCTGGCGCTCGAGGTCGCCAAACAGGGCGTCACCGTCAACTGCGTCTGCCCGACGGGCGTCAACACGCCGCTCGTCAACAATCCGGCCGCCTGGCGTCGCGCGCTCCCCAATGATCCCGCCCCGACACGCGAGAAATTCGAGGCCAGGATGCGCGAAAATCCCCACACCCCGCAAGGCGTGCCCTGGGTCGAGCCGGAGGATGTGGCAGCGGCTGCCCTGTTCCTGCTGTCGGACGATGCCGCCCACATCACCGGCACGGCCCTTGATGTTGCCGCAGGCGGCGCTGCGACCACCATGGCCTGATCTCTGCCCCCTTCCGGGGCCAGCCCTTGCGCTGACAGGCGGACCTGCGCGTCCGTTGCAAGCCGCCGCCTTGAGGCTGCGCGGGTGCTGGGCAGTGGCCATTTGCCATTGACAAGGCGGCGCACGGTTTTATCTTTCCTGCGTGGCGTGTGCTGCGTGCGCCCGGGAGCGTTCGTTCCCGAATACGGAGAATTTGTTCAACCGTATTCCGCAGGAGTATCCCTGTGTCATCGCAAGATGATTTCTCTGCCACTCGCAGCCGCTCTTTCTCGGCGCTTCGGAATTTTCTCAGTGACAGCGCATCAGGAGGACTGATCCTGATGGGCGCAGCCGCGCTTGCGCTGATCGTGGCCAATTCGCCGCTGGGCCCGACCTATTTCGGTATCCTGAGCAGCTACCTTGGGCCGCTCAGCGTGCTTCACTGGATAAACGACCTTCTGATGGCGGGCTTCTTCCTGCTGGTCGGGCTGGAGATCAAGCGGGAGATGCTTGATGGCCAGCTCTCGACATGGAACCGCCGCATCCTTCCCAGCATCGCGGCGGCGGGCGGAATGGCCGTGCCTGCGCTTGTGTTCCTGGCCTTCAATGCCGGAGATCCTGTGACGGCTCAGGGCTGGGCCATTCCTGCGGCCACCGATATCGCATTTGCTCTGGGTGTGCTCTCACTCTTGGGCAGCCGCGTTCCAGTCTCGTTGAAGATATTTCTGACGGCGCTCGCCATCATCGATGATCTGGGGGCGGTCATTATCATCGCCCTGTTTTATACGAATAACCTGTCCCTGCCTTATCTCGGCTTCTCAGCCCTGGCCATGATCGTCCTCATCGCCATGAATCGCATGGGTGTGCTGCGCCTGGCCCCCTATCTGATCGTCGGCGCAGTCTTATGGTATCTCGTGTTGCGATCGGGCGTCCATGCAACGATCGCCGGGGTCCTGCTGGCACTCGCTATTCCTTTGCGGGTACGACGCGCCTCGGCGGATGAGCCTTCGCATTCGCCACTTCACCGGCTCGAGCATGGCCTTCACGGCTGGGTTACGTTCCTTATCATTCCCATCTTTGGTTTCGCCAACGCCGGCGTGTCATTCTCGGGCTTGACCACCGATATTCTCACCGATCACCTCACGCTCGGCGTGGCCCTGGGGCTGCTTGCCGGCAAGCTGATCGGCGTTTTCGGCTCCGCCACCCTCGCCATCAGGTTCGGGCTCGCTGACATGCCGGCAGGCGCGTCCGGCCGGCAGCTGCTGGGCGTCTCGTTCCTGTGCGGCATCGGTTTCACCATGAGCCTTTTCATCGGGCTTCTGGCCTTTGCCGACAATCCGATCCTGCAAGAAGAGGTCAAGATCGGCATCATCGGCGGCTCGCTGCTGGCCGGTGTGATCGGCTGGAGTGTATTGCGGTTCTCCGGGCCGCCCGCACGAGACTCCGCTGCCTGAAACTGAAATTCGCCACCGAAAGGGCTCTCGATGAACCAGTCACCAGAAATTTTGTTGGCGAGCGATTTCAGCGCGCGCTCCGATCGTCCGCTGGACCGGGCAATACTGCTGGCGGAACAGCTGGGGGCGGGTCTTGCCATTGCCCACGTCCTCGAGAAGAAGGCAGATCCGGTTGACGACCGGCAGATCGAGCGCCTGCGCCTTGATCTGCCGGAGCAGGCGCAGTCAGCGGAACTGGTTATCGAGCAAGGGTCCGCTCCGAAGGTCCTGAGCGAGATCGCCCGCGCGCGCGGCAGCGATCTGATCGTGACCGGCGTGGCGCGCTACAACAGCCTTGGCGACTACCTTCTCGGCACAGCCGTCGAACATATCATCCGCAATGTGCCGACCCCCGTTCTCGTCGTGAAGCGGCGCGCCTTCCGGCCTTATGAGCGCCTGCTTGTGGCAACGGATCTTTCGGACTGCTCGCGCGCCGCGCTGCTCAGGGCGATGCGACTCTTTCCCCATGCGGAAATCGCGCTGCTGCATGCCTTCAATATCCCGTTCGAGGGATTTCTGAAATCAGACGAGGTCAGGCAGGATGTACGCGCACAGGCCCGTCGCGAACTGGACGCGTTTCTGGCGCATTCCGAAATCCAGTCCGGCCCGCGCGAGAGGATTGTCGACCTTCTGGAAGAAGGCGAGATCGGAGACGTCATCATAAAGGCAGTGCAGGAGCGCGGGGCCGATCTGCTCGTGATGGGCACGCGCGGCCGCAGCAGCTTCTTTCATGCAACGATCGGAAGCCACGCGGAGGATCTGATGGAAATCGTCCCGTGCGACGTGCTGGTCATCCGGGAAGATACGGCGGCATAACCCGGCGCCTGCGCACGCTCGGCGCTCCGCTCGCGCCGCGTGCCGGCGGGCAGGGCTATGAGGAGGACGAGCCGGTCCATTTGGCAGCGACGGACGCGGATGCCACCCGAGAGGCCGTTCCGGCGCGTTCCTCCGCTATGGCGACGGGCTGATGGTGGACGCAGATCACGGTCAGGTAATGGGTCTCGCCGTCGTGTTCCGCAATGATGCGATCGCCGGGCGATGGCAGCGCAAGAAAATCGAACAGGCCCCAGTCTTCGGAGCGATCACGCAACGAGCCGCGTTCCACAAGGAGCCTGCTGGCGACCATGATGTCTCTCCCGAGAGTTGCCTTCCAGATGCGGAGAACTATTGATTACATGTTCCGGTGCGCGAGGCAATCAACGCTCCCTGATGCACCTGCACAGGGAACAGTCATGCGGGCAGTCCAGCGTCGGCGTCGTGACGTGATCGGAGAGCGGGAATGAAAGTCGTCATCTGCGGCGCCGGTCAGGTTGGGACGACGATCGCGCGGCAACTGGCATCCGAGGGCATCAACGTCACGGTCATAGACCTCGACCCGGAACAGGTCCGGCGCGTCGATGAAAGCTACGATGTGCGGGGGCTGGTCGGGCACGCCTCCCATCCCGAGACACTCCGCGAGGCCGGGGCCCGGGATGCGGACATGCTAATCGCCGTGACGCGATCGGACGAAGTCAACATGGTTGCCTGCCAGGTCGCGTATTCGCTCTTCAACGTCAAGCGACGTATCGCCCGGCTGCGCCATGCCGGTTACCTCGCGCAGGACAAGACCGGGCTGTATGCGGCCGAGCATCTGCCGATTGATATTATCATTTCGCCCGAAATCGAAATCGCCGAGGGCATAGCCCGCCGCCTGCGCACGCCCGGCGCGTTTGACCGGGTGCCGATGGCGGGCGGGCGTGTCGAGCTGCTGGGTATTCACAGCAACCCGGGCAACGCCGTTATCGGCCGGACGTTTTCTGAAATTGCCGAGGGCCTTTCGGGTGCGCGGATGACGGTGCTCGCCGTTGTCCGCGCCGGTCGCAGCTTCATGCCGGACAAAGGCGATCATCTCGCGGCGGGCGATGATGTCTATGTTCTGACGGAAAGCGAGCAGGTCGAGGCAGCGGTTCGCACGTTCGGACATCAGGCCGGCGCTGCGCGGAAAGTCGTTATCGTCGGCGCTGGCAATGTCGGGTCGCATCTGGCGCGCAAGATCCTGCGCGTTGCCTCAAGGATCGATCTCAAGCTCATCGAACGAAACAAGGACCGCGCCGAGGAGATCGCACGCGAGCTTGGCGACAGGGCCGTTGTCTTGCAGGGCGATGCGCTTGACCGGCAACTTCTGGCAGAGGCTCAGTGCGGCTCGGCCGATACGATTGTTGCCGTGACGGATGATGACGAGACCAACATCTTCACCTCGGTGCTTGCCAAGCAGGCCGGATGCCGCCGTGCGATCACGCTCGTCAACAAAAGCAGTTACGAAAGCCTGATCCCCACGCTCGGCATCGATGCCGTTGTCAGCCCGAGCGCCGTCACTGTCTCGACCGTCCTGCGCCACGTCCGCCACGGCGCGATCTATGCGCTCTACACCCTGCGCGAGGACTTCGGCGAGGTGATCGAGGCGGAGATATGCGAAGGCTCGCGCCTCCTGCGCCGTCCGCTCGGCCAGCTCGGTCTGCCGCCCGGCATAAAGGTCGGTGCGGTGGTCCGTGACCGCCGTGTGATCCTTCCCGATGACGAGACGGCCCTGCGGGTCGGTGATCATGTGATCGTCCTGGTCACCTACAGCTATCTCAGGCTCGCCGAGGCTTTGCTCGGGGCGCGCAGGGGCCTGTTCGGATGACGGGCGTCGAGATGGGCACCCGCGTGCGCGGGCAGCCGCACACGCTCGGCCTGAAGCCGGTCCTTCACCTGATAGGGCTGATGCTGCTGTCGACAGCGGGCATGATGCTGTTTCCAATGTTGGCCGATCTCTATTTTGCCAACAGCGACTGGCAGTCCTTTGCCAGCGCAGCCGTTTTTTCCGGTGCGATCGGCCTGCTTCTCCTGCGCAGATCCCGCGGGGCGTTGCACGCCGGCCTCACGCTCCGGCAGGCATTCCTCCTGACGCCGTTGAGCTGGCTCAGCGTCAGTCTGGTCAGCGCGCTCCCCTTCTTCTTCTCAGATTACGGCGCCGTCTCCCGCAGTCTGCCCGATGCCTTCTTTGAGGCCGTCTCCGGCATTACAACAACCGGAGCCACCGTCATCTCGGGGCTTGAGCGGGCTCCGCCCGGCATGCTGCTGTGGCGCGCGATCCTGCAATGGATGGGCGGCATCGGGATTATTGCAACTGCCATCGCCATTCTGCCGGCCCTTGGCATCGGCGGCATGCAGCTCTTCCGCACGGAGTCCTCTGACCGCTCGGAGAAGGTCATGCCCCGGGTGCGCCAGATGGCGATGGCCATCGGTGCGGTCTACCTGGGCCTTACCGGTATCGCGATCGTCGTCTATCGGCTTGCTGGCATGAGCGCCTTTGATGCCCTGATCCATGCCCTCACGTCCATTGCAACCGGCGGCTTCTCGACCTCGGACAGGTCGTTCGGAAATTGGGAGGCGAACGGGATCCAATGGTTCGCGACGGTGTTCATGCTGTCCGGAAGCGTGCCCTTCGTCCTTTATGTTCGCTTCATGGCAGGCGATTACCGAGCCCTTTTGGACCGGCAGCTGAGGACGATGCTGAGGCTGCTCGCAGTCGCCATCCTCCTCGTTGGGACATGGCTGGCGGCCTCAGGGCAATACGGTCTCGAGGCTGCGTTCCGACATGCCGCGTTCAACATCGTGTCCGTGATCACGACAACGGGCTTTGCCAGCGCCGACTATGCGCTGTGGGGGAATGCCATTGTCGGCCTGTTCTTCGGGCTGATGTTCGTGGGCGGATGCACGGGCTCCACCTCCGGCGGCATCAAGATCTTCCGCTTCGAGGTGATGGCGATCATGCTCAAGGCGCACTTCTCGCGACTGCTGCATCCGCACGGGATCTTCCCCAGGTCCTATGGAGACCGCGTTCTGGACGACGAGGTGGTGGGCTCCGTCGTTGCGTTCTTCGCGGTGTTCTTCCTGTGTTACGGCGTGCTGACGGTTGCTCTCATGGCGCTTGGGCTTGATTTTCTGACCAGTGCCAGCGGCGCCGTCACTGCGCTTTCCAATGTTGGCCCCGGCCTGGGGGAGATCATCGGCCCTGCCGGCAACTTCGGCCCGCTGCCGGATGCGGCCAAATGGCTCCTGTCCCTTGGCATGCTGCTCGGGCGCCTTGAACTCTTCACAGTGCTCATTCTGTTTGCGCCGCGCTTCTGGCGCGGATGAACCGGTCGCTGCCGGAGGATGTCATTTGCGCAGGGCGTGTTTCCTGCGCCGCCACTGCCGGGAAAGCGATATGCGCCACACCAGGTGGACGGCGCAGAACGCTAGAAGACTGGAGCCGATTGCAAAGATCAGTAGGCCGGTCATGGTGGCAAGCGATGTGCCGGTGAAGGCCTGCCACAATCCGGCGGAGGCCCCTGATGCGCCGTCGGGAACGGCCACAGGCCCCTCGGCCCTTGCGCCCAGAATGAAGGACCCCGTGCGATAGGCAGCATAGTAGATCGGCGGGAAGGTCAGCGGATTGGTCACCAGCGTCGCTGCAGCCGCAATCAGGACGTTGGCGCGCGCCGAGCCCGCAAGAAGCGCAGCCAGCACAATCTGCCCGACCGGCAGCAGGAACCCTGCAAACAGGCCAAGCGCAATTCCACGCGAGACGCTGCGCCGGTTGAACTGCCAGATCTCTGTCTGAGCCAGCCGGTGAGCAAAGGGCGCAAGCCAACGGGTTCGGAGCAGCTTATCCCGGTCGGGCGCCATCCTCATGAACCATTTTCTCATGGCCGTACTAACTTACCCGACGCCTGGAACACATTGCCGGTAGCAATGGATGTTGCTGATAGAATCTCTCGCTGTTTAACTAGCAGCATTCTCGCTTGTCGGAAAGGGAAGGCGGGGTGAATACCCTGCCAGATCGGGCAGCTTGCAGTCCGCCCGTCTGGCCTGCCGCTGCAGCGAGGGGCCGAAGCCGAGCCCTTCTGCCCCGCCTGTCCGGGATCAGCGAGCCTGCTAAGGGCTGAAGCCTTGGCGGTTGTTCTGAACCCTGACGGAATATCCGCGTTGTCTTCCTTGAGTAACGTCTGGCCAAGCCGCCGGTCTAATGATTGTGCTCGCGACTTCCCTGGAGACGAGGGTCAAGGTGCAAGGCAACCTGGGGAGCAAAGGGATGGCTTGTGGCGGCGCCTGGTGGGCCAGCCTGCTTGTACGCAGCCTTGCGTTCCTGGGGGTTTGGTATGTCCTCACCCGGGGAGAGCTGTCGTCCCTGCCATATGGCCTGCCCGTCTCGGTTGCAGCGGCGGTCATTCATGGCCGTCTGGCTCCGGCCTCCGGCCGTGTGGGCTGGCTGGACCTTGCAATGGTTGTACCCCGCTTTCTCCAGCTGATCTTTCTGGGCGGCGCGGATGTGGCCATAAGGGCACTGCGTCCCCGCCTGCCGATCAACCCGGGGTTTCTCGAGCATACGCTGCCCGATCCCGGGAGCCGTTACGGGGTGGCGACGTCTTACATTCTCAGCTTGCAGCCCGGAACGCTGGTTGTGCGTTTTCAGGAAAATGGCCTGTTGCTTCACGCCATCAATCTCGACAGCCCGGTCCTCTGGCTGACTCATCAGGACACCAATGACCGACTGAAGCGAGCCCTGCTGCAGGAGACAGGAGCCAATGACCGAATTTGACATGGCCGTGGCGCTGTTTCTCCTTCTGACGGTGGTCGCCGGCCTCGTTCGCGTCTGGCGCGGGCCGACTGACACCGATCGGATGCTGGCGGCACAGTTGCTGGGCTCGACGGGCATCGGAATCCTGCTTCTTCTGGGGTCTGCAATGAAGGAAGCCGCTGCCCTGAATATTGCGCTTCTCTTTGCTCTCCTGGCATCGCTTGCCGGCGTCGCGTTTGTGCGTCGGCTGCGCGTTCGCGCCCTCGGCGCGGGGGAGGAGGAGTAGCCGTGAACGCTGCTGAACTCCTGTCCGTGTTCCTGATCCTCTGCGGCGCGTTTTTCTTCCTTGCCGGCACGGTTGGCATCTTGCGTTTTCCAGACGCATACACGCGTCTCCATGCCCTGACGAAGGCGGACACGCTCGGGCTCGGATTTGTCGTGCTGGGATTGGTTGTCCGGGCCGGTCCGGGCCTGGTCATGTTCAAGCTGGCCCTGATCTGGACTTTGGCGGCCGTTGCATCGGCCAGCATCGCCCACCTGATCGCCGAGGCGGCGCACCGTCAGGGCCTCAGGCCATGACCGAAAACCTCGGTCTGGCCTTTGATGCAACTCTTGCAATGCTTCTGGTCTGGGCGTCGGCACAGGCGACCTCCCGCGACCTGTTCCGCGCGGTCGTCATGTTCATTGTTCTTGGTCTCTTGGCCTCGCTTGCATGGCTGCGGCTCGGCGCGCCGGATCTGGCAATGACGGAAGCTGCGGTCGGGGCCGGTCTGACGGGCGTGCTGCTCCTGGATACGCTGGGCCGGTTGCGCTGGAAACGGCAGAAGCGGGGCGGGCCGCAATGACCAGAGGCGCGGCAGACATCCTTGTCAGCCTCCTCGCGACGGCGCTGGCCGCGGGGCTGGTCTGGAGCGCCGTTCATCTGCCGGCCGCTCCCGGCCTGGCCGGGCTGGTTGAGCGGAACCTTGAAGCCAGCGGCGTTGAAAGCGCTGTCACGGCCGTACTGCTCAACTTCCGCGCATACGATACGCTGCTCGAGATCGGCGTTCTTCTGCTTGCCGTTATCGGAGCGTTGTCGCTTCATCCCGGAGAGGAGCTGTCCCCGGCCGCGACCGAGGCCTTGAGCAGCGGCCCGGAGCCCAGCCCGATGCTGATGTGGTTCGTCCCCTATATGGTTCCGGTCGCCTTTGTCATTGCCGGTTACCTCTGGTGGGCAGGCTCGACGATCCCGGGAGGGGCCTTTCAGGGGGGAACGGTGCTTGGGGCGGCGTTGGTCCTGCTGCTGCTCTCGGGTCGCAAATTCAGCATCCGTCCCGAGGCTGTGGCGACGCGTCTGTGGCTTTCCGGTGGACTTCTGTTCTTCCTGGCGGCTGGAGCGGTTCCAATGGTCACGGGCGATGCCGTCCTGCAATGGTCCGAAGAATGGAGCGGCATTACGATCGTCCTGATCGAGGCCGGCCTCACCCTGTCGATCGGAGGCTGCCTTGCAGCTCTTGTTGTCGGGGTGCCTGCCCACCCGCCGGAGCGTGCACTGCGAGGGAGGCGGCCATGACGGGACACAGCCTGATCTATGCGATCGCCGGCGCTCTGATGGTCGGTATCGGGCTTCGCGCGCTTTTTCTGCAGGCGCACCTGCTCACAAAAATTATTGCGGCGAACGTCACGGCGAGCGGGACCTTCCTCGTGCTGGTCGGTGTTGCACCTTTCAACGGGGGAGCCCATCCCGATCCGGTGCCGCAGGCAATGGTCCTGACCGGCATCGTCATTTCCGTTTCCATCACCGCTTATGCGCTCGCGCTGCTGCGCCGATTGTATGATGTAACCGGGGCGACGGACCTGCCGGAAGAACGGCGCAAATGAGCACCCCGGCATTCGCTGCTGCACTTGTACCTGCACTGGTGTGGATCCCGCTGAGCCTTGGGGCGCTGAGCTTCGTCCTCGGGCGTGCGGCGAGCCCATGGCTGGTGTTGCCGGGGCTGCTGGCGACGGCGGGCGTAGTGCCTGCTCTTCTCCCTCTGGCGGCGCCGGGCGGTATTGCCGCGTACCATCTCGGCGGCTGGATGCCGCCGCTGGGCATTGCCTGGCGTCTGGATGGACTGTCAGCGATCATGCTGGCGATCACGGCGATCGTGAGTGCAGGCGTCGGCATTTTTGCGTCGTCGATGATGAACCGCATGGATCGCCAGTCCGAATGGTTCTGGCCGTTGCTCCTTCTGCTGATCGCAGGTCTCAACGCCCTGTTCCTCACGCGCGATCTGTTCAACGCCTATGTCACGCTGGAAATCGTCAGCCTTGCCGCGGTTGCGCTGGTCACGATCACCGGAACATCTGCGCCGATCGTCGCTGGAATGAGGTACCTTCTGGCTGCGCTGGCCGGATCGCTCTCCTATCTCCTGGCCGTCGCGCTGCTTTACGCCCGCTATGGCACGCTTGATTTTGACCTGCTGGCGACGGTGATGCAGGACGATCCCATCGGCATGCTTGCCCTGGCCCTGGCGACGGCGGGGTTGTTCATCAAGTCGGCCCTTTTTCCCCTCCACGTCTGGCTGCCGCCCGCGCATGGTTCTGCGCCCGCGCCCGTCAGCGCCATGCTTTCAGCCCTTGTGGTCAAAGCCGGATTTTACCTGTTGCTGCGCCTGTGGTTCGAGGTCTTTGCCGCCCTTGACTCTCTCGCGGCGGCACGAGTGCTGATTGGCCTGTGCGGGGCCGGGGCTGTGGTGTGGGGGTCCATGCTGGCGCTCTGCCAGCAGCGTCTGAAACCCCTGCTGGCCTATTCGACGGTGGCGCAACTGGGTTATCTGCTCCTTCTGTTTCCACTCGCCGAGGTCGTCTCCGCCTGGCAGGGAACGCTCATCCTGGTCTGTGCGCATGGCACGGCCAAGGCGGCCATGTTCCTGGCCGCAGGCATCATTTTACGCGCGTATGGACACGACAGGATTATTGCCATCGGCGGTGCGGCGCGCGGCGTGCCCCTGACCACCTTCGCCTTGGGTCTGGCTGGCGTGTCACTGATCGGCCTGCCGCCAAGCGGCGGCTTTGCAGCAAAATGGCTGCTGCTCGTGGCTGCCTTCGAAAGCGGCCGTTGGTGGTGGAGCTTCGTGCCGCTTGGCGGTGGCCTGCTTGCGGCTGGCTACGTCTTTATCATTCTTGCGCGAGCCTTCGAGGCACCCAGCGCAGATACCGGAGATTTCGCGCAGGTGCCGCGCGTCGCTGAACTGGCGGCGCTCGCCCTTGCCCTGGTGTCGTTCATGCTGGGGTTTGCCGGCAATGCCGTTGCCATCGGGCTGGACAGTGCCATAGCCGAAATGACGAGATCATGAGCAACGATGCGCTGCCGCCACTCCTCATTCTGTTGAGCTCGCTGCTACCGGGCCTCATTATTTTTTTCCTGCCGGAGAAGAGCGTTCGGCTGCGCACTGCGCTTAACCTGTGCGGGGCCCTGTTCAAGGTGGCGGTCGTCATCGTCGTGCTGCAGGGGGTCTACGCGGGGCTCGAGTACAGCGCCTCGGTGCCTTTCCTGCCCGGCAACGATCTCGTCTTGCGGATCGACTCCCTGGCGCTGCTGTTCGTGACGCTTTCAGCCGGCCTGTGGCTGGTGATGACCGTTTACGCCGTCAGCTACCTTGAGGATTCTCCGAACCGTAGCCGGTTTTTTGGATTTTATAGCCTGTGCGTGTCTGCCACGGTGGGTATAGCCATGGCGGGTGATCTGCTGACCCTGTTTGTTTTCTATGAATTACTGACCATCGCCACCTATCCGCTGGTCGTTCATAACGGCACGCCCGAGGCGCGCCGGGCGGGCACGGTCTATCTGGCCTTTACTATCGGGGGCGGGGTGCTGCTGCTTGCCGGAACCGTCTGGGTACAGACCTTGGCCGTATCGACGAATTTCCTGGAGGTTGCCGGCGTGCTCGAAGGCCTGGGGCAGGAACACGAAACTGCCCTGAGGCTCATCTTCGCGCTGATGGTGGGCGGTTTTGGCGTCAAGGCCGCTGTCGTTCCGCTTCATCAGTGGCTGCCGCGCGCCATGGTGGCGCCTGCACCGGTGAGCGCGCTGCTCCATGCCGTTGCAGTCGTCAAGGCGGGCGCATTCGGCATCATACGTGTCGTCTACGATGTGTATGGCGTGGAACTGTCCCACGCGCTGGGCCTCAGCGATGCCCTTGCTGTTCTGGCGACAGCGACAATTCTCTATGGGTCCTTTCAGGCGCTGCGGCAGGACGATCTGAAGCTGCGGCTTGCATATTCGACCGTCAGCCAGGTTTCATACATTCTGCTCGGCATTGCCCTTTACAGCCCGCTTGCCAGCATTGGCGGACTGTCTCACCTCGTTCATCAGGGCCTGATGAAGATCACGCTCTTTCTCTGCGCGGGCAACCTCGGCCAGACGCTTGGCATCCATAAGGTGAGCGAGATGAACGGCGCGGGCGCACGCATGCCATGGACCATGGCTGCATTCAGCGTCGCCGCGCTTGGCATGATCGGATTGCCGCCTTTTGCCGGCTTCATCAGCAAATGGTATCTGGGGAGCGGCGCAGTGCAGTCGGGCGCGGGCTGGGCGCTGGTGGTTCTTCTCATCAGCAGCCTCCTTAACGCCGCCTACTTTCTGCCGATCCTCAGTCGGGTCTGGTTTCGCAAGCAGACGGGGCCCTGGCCCGAGGAGAAGTCGTTTGGCCGGTTCGAAACCAAGGCGGGCCTGCTGTTTCCGCCGGTCACGACGGCCATCGCGACAGTGGCGGTCGGCCTGTTTGCCGGAACACCCGTCAGCCCTCTGTCCTGGATCCGGGATGTGGTGGCTGTGGAGTATCGACTGTGACGACGGCTGCTTGGCTCCTGCCTGCGGTGCTGCTCCCGGCCGTGCTTGGGCTTGGGCTGTTCTGGCCCCGGTTGCGGGGCGGCATCGTGCGCGTGCTGCCTTTTTCCTCCTGGCCGCTGCTGGCGGCGGCTGTGTTGGCGTTCGGCAGCCCGCCGACGGATCTGCCGTGGCTGATGCTCGGCGTGCGCGTGGGCGTGGACCCGCCGGCGCTGATGCTGATCGCTGCAGGGACACTGATCTGGACCGTGGCGGGCCTGTACATCGTGCGCCATTTTCAGGCGCCCTGGTTTCTCGGTGCGGCGCTGGCGACACAGGCGGGAAGTCTGGGAGCGCTGGTGACGTTCGATCCAATCGGCTTCTATTTTTTCTTCTCGCTCATGACGGTTGCCTCGTACGGCCTTGTGGTCGCAGGGCGCTCGCGCCGCAGCCACGACGCGGGGCGGCTCTACCTCGGCCTCGCCCTCGTCGGGGAAATGCTGATCCTGGCCGGGTTCCTGATCGGTAGCACTGCGCCGGAGGCCAGGTCGCTGACGGCGGCGCTGCTGGTCGCCGGGTTCGGCGCCAAGCTCGGTTTGCCGGCGTTCCATATTGCGCTTCCCGTGGCCTACCGTGCTGCCCCGTATGTGGGCGGGGCACTGCTCTCCAGTGTTCTGGTCAACGCCGCAATTTTTGGAGTCCTGCGCTTTCTGCCGCCCGACGGCGGCGGACCTGGCGCGTCGGGAGCGATGGCGCTGATCATCCTTGGGCTCCTGATGGCGTTTGGCGGTGCGATGCTTGGCATCGTGCAGCGCGACGCGAGGGCGTTGCTAGGATATTCGACCGCCAGCCAGATGGGCATCGCCTTGTCGGCCATCGGCATCGGGGCAGGCCACGCGGGCGGCATCGCCGCAACGGCTCCGGCCGTGGCCCTGTTTGCGGCGCATCATGGTCTGGTAAAGGCCGCGCTGTTTCTTGGGCTGGGTGCGTTGCCGCTGCGCCAGGACTGGCGGCTCGGTTTCCTGCTTGTGCTGTCCCTGTCGCTGGCTGCAGCGCCCCTGACAGGCGGGGCGCTGGCCAAGCTGTGGGTGGAAAGTGCGGCGGATCATCTGCCGGCCCACTGGGCCGGGGCCGTGCACTGGCTCCTGCCGCTGACGTCCACCGCCACCGCCTTGCTGATGGTGCGCTTTCTCGGCCTCGTCATGCGCCTGCCGGCGACGCGGATGGAGCCCGGGGGAAGGGTTGCGGATCTTCTCGGTCTCGGGCTGGCGGCGGTCGTGCTGCCCTGGGCGGCATTCACGCTGGCCGGTGGCAATCAGCAGCTGACGGTGCTGACGCCTGCCCATCTCTGGCTCGGTGTCTGGCCCCTGCTGCTCGCCCTTCTGATCGCTCTGCCCAGCCGCCTGGGCATGAAGGCCGCCGCGCCGCCTCCGCCGCCCGCCAGTCCCGGACTTCCTGTGGCGGAGCTTGCCCGTCGTCCGGCACTCGGCTCGGCCCGCCGACACCAGTGGGCGACAGGTGTGACCGCCAGCGCGGACCTCTTGAGTATGGCGCTTCTGCATATGATCGTGACGGAGGGAAAAATGCGGAGCTTCCCCCGCTTCGGCGTTCTTTTCCTGGGGCTCGCGGCCGCATGCGGCGCAGCGCTGTTGCTTTGATTGCTGGCCGAACTTCGTTTGAGTGCGAGGCCTGGGTATGCGTTGGCCGGCAGGCTTGTCGCAACTCCTGTCTGGAAGGAGACCATGACTGTGAGTGACCCGCACTGGATCCAAGGCCAGCCACAGACGCTGTTGCTGGCGACCGATCTCACCGCCCGGTGTGACCGGGCCCACGGCAGGGCCATTCATCTTGCCCGCCGATGGAATGCAGAACTCATCCTTCTGCATGTTCTCGAGGGGAAGGCTGCCACATCCCGTAAAGTCGACGAGGAGGCAATCAGGGAGCAGATGTCGGCGGAAATGCCATGCGAGGAAATCCGCTCCCGGTTTGTCATTGCCCGAGGTGCGGCTGCGGAGACGATCCTGGAGAAAGCGGGCGAGTTTCAAGCGGATCTGATTATAACCGGTGTTGCCCGATACAATGCACTGGGTGATTTTATCCTGGGCACGACGGTGGATCGAGTGGTTCGCCAGGCCCCGGTCCCCGTGCTGGTCGTCAAGCGCAGGCCTCATGCGATGTACGAGGCGATTGCGGTCGGCATCGATTTTTCTCCCTGTTCCCGATATGCGCTCGAGGCAGCTGCAACCCTGTTTCCCGCCAATACCTTGGACGTCGTTCACGCCTACCATGTGCCGTTTGAGGGATTTATCGGCAAGGGTGAGGCAGGGCAGGAGAGCAGACAAGGCGTGCAGAAGGATCTGGATGCATTTCTGGCGGAAACACGGTTGCGGCCTGATCAACGCCGGAACCTCAACCTGATCCTGGATTATGGCCAGGTGACAGAAGTGGTCGTCCGGCACGCGCGTGAGCGGGAGCTCAGCCTCGTCGTGCTGGGAACGCGCGGCAGGGCCGGCCTGTCGTATGCCTTGCTGGGGAGTGCGGCGGAGGCGCTCCTGTCTGCTCTGCCATGTGACGTCTTGCTGGTCCGCCCGCCTGGCTGAGGGCTGCACCTGGCCGAGAGGTGCATGTTGATCCTGTCTTGGCTGCCTTGGGATACGGCTCCACTGACGGACCGCCTCATCCGCTGGCCGGCTCGCGGCGGCGACCGTAATGCTCTCGCAGACCGAGCCGGATCTGCTTCTCGCTCTCGATAACCGCGAAAAAGCACGCGCCGACGGCCACGATCAGCATGCCGTCGAACAACGGCACAGCCTGGGTTCCAAGGACGGATTGCACTGGCGGCAAGTAGGTGACCGCGAACTGTGCAATGGTGATGACGGCCACGACCTTCCAGACCACGGGCGTGCCGCGCACCGCCGCCCATGTCAGCGACGTGCCGTGGATATTGCGGATGAAGAAAAGGTGAAAGATCTCCAGCACCACCAGCATGTTCATCGCCATGGTCTGCGCCAGCGCCAGCGGATAGCCCCGATCGATGGCGTAGGTTAAGATGCCGAACACGGCGGCGAGAAACAGCACTGCCACCAGGACCACATGCCAGACCAGTTCGCCTGAGAGTATTGGGGCGTTGCGGCGGCGGGGCGGGCGGGCCATGGTTCCCGCCTCGGTCGGCTCGAAGGCAAGCGCGATGCCCAGTGTGATCGCGGTGATCAGGTTGATCCAGAGAATCTGCACCGCGGTCACGGGCAGGGCGAGGCCCAGCAGGAGGGCAAGCACCACAACCGTCGCTTCGCCTGCGTTGGTGGGCAATGTCCAGCTGATAACCTTTAAGAGATTGTCATAGACCGTTCGACCTTCCCGAACGGCGGCGGCAATACTGGCGAAGTTGTCGTCGGCCAGCACGAGATCGGCGGCCTCCTTGGCGGCTTCGGATCCCTTCAGTCCCATGGCGATTCCGGCATCGGCGCGTTTCAGCGCTGGCGCGTCGTTGACCCCATCGCCCGTCATGGCCACCGAAAGTCCGTGGCCCTGCAGTGCAGTCACGAGACGCAGCTTGTGCTCGGGGCTTGTGCGGGCAAACACATCAACCGTTGTAACCTCCAGTGCCAGCTGTGCATCGTCCAGCATGTCGAGTTCAGCGCCCGTCAGCACCCGAGCCGGATTTTCGAGGCCGATCTGGGCGGCGATGGCCGCGGCGGTGCCGGCGTGGTCGCCGGTAATCATCTTCACCCTGATACCCGCGGCCCGGCACTCGGCGACGGCGGCGATGGCCTCGGGACGGGGCGGATCGAGCAGGCCGAGAAGACCAAGGAAGTTCAGGCTGCCATCCAGCGTGCTCTCGTCAATGCTTGTGTCCACCTCCGGCCGAGCGGCCAGGGCCAGAACCCGCAGGCCACGCCGCGCCATTGCCTCGGCCCGATTGTGCCAGTGGTCAAGGTTGATGCCGCGACACATCTTCAGCACCCGCTCCGGCGCGCCCTTCATGTAGATCATCCGGCCTTCCGGCCCTTCGGTCAGCACCGCCATGAAGCGATGGCGACTGTCAAAGGGAATGGCATCGATGCGCTCTGCGGAGATGTTACAGCTGACCTTGCCCGCCAGCGCAAGGAGCGCGCCCTCCATCGGGTCGCCCTCGACGATCCACTGACCGTCTCGGTAATGGAGTGCGGCGTCATTGCACAAGGCTGCAGCCCGGGCGAGGCGGGCCAGCTCGCCTCCCGGTGCAATGTCCCCGACGGGAGCGTAACCTTGTCCCTGAACGGTAAAGCGCCCCTCCGGGGTCTCGACCGCGGTCACTACCATCTCGTTGCGCGTGAGCGTGCCGGTCTTGTCTGTGCAGACGACGGATACGGAGCCGATTGCCTCGATGGCCGGCAGACGTCGGACGATTGCGTTGCGCCTCGCCATGGCCTGCACGCCAATCGCAAGGGTAATCGTCATCACGGCGGGCAGGCCTTCGGGAATTGCCGCAACGGCCACGCCAACCATGACCATGAACAGTTCGGAAAATTCGCGGTGGCCGACGCTGTAGCCGTAAACGAGCAGAAGACCAGAAGCGAGGAGGATCAGAAACGATAGCCAGCGGGCGAAATGGTCCATCTGCGCCACCAACGGCGTGGTCAACTGTTCCACCTCGGCCAGCAGCCCGCCGATGCGTCCGATTTCGGTTGCCGGCCCGGTCGCAACCACCAGGCCACGCGCCGTGCCCTGCGTGACGAGCGTGCCTGACCATAGCATCGAACTGCGGTCGCCAAGATCCACATTGGCATCCACAGGCGTTACGGTTTTCTCCACCGGCACGGATTCGCCGGTCAGGATTGCCTCCTGGGCCGCCAATCCCCGCGCTTCCAGGACGCGAAGATCCGCAGGCACCTTATCACCCGCTTCCAGCAGCACCACATCGCCAGGCACGAGGACAGCACCGTCGACCGTACGGCGCGCTCCGTCGCGCAATACCGCGGCGCGCGGCGCCAGCATGCTGCGGATCGCCTGCATGGCTGCCTCTGCCTTGCCCTCCTGCAGATATCCGATGAAGGCGTTGGCAAGGACCACGGCAAGGATCACGCTGGTATCGACCCAGTGCTGCAACGCAGCCGTCACCACGGCGGCAGCCAGGAGGACATAGATCAGGACATTGTGGAACTGTGCGAGGAACCGGCGAAAGGGGCCGCGAACATGAGCCTGCGGCAGCCGGTTGGGGCCGTGTCTGGCCAGTCGCTGAGTAGCCTCCACAGTCGTCAGGCCCTCCGTGCCGGCATCCAGCGCGGCCAGACAGGCGTCGGCAGACTGGGCGTGGGGGCTCGTCAGCGTCATGTCACCGGGCCGTATAGCCGCCATCGATCACGATCTCGGCCCCGGTGACGAACTTCGCTTCGTCCGAGGCAGGCCAGACGACGGCCCAGGTGATATCGTCGGGTTCTCCCATGCGGCCAAGGGGATGTGCGGCGCCCACGGCTGCCTTGGCGCCCTCCTCGGCCATGCGGCTGACGCATGCCCTGCCGATGCCGATGGCGCCTCCCGTAACGATAACCGATTTTCCTGCGAGCCGGTTCATCGGCGTTCTGCCTCTCTTGCTGGTCTGTTGGTTGTAGGCGTGAACAGGACAAAGCAACGAAGGGCGAAGCGACTTTATCGACGGTCTCGATCAATTGCTGGTTGCAGGGCCGTTCTCTTGGGCGACCCCCTTGGCTGTGCTCCATAGAACGTCAGGCCACCGTCTGGGTTGACGCAGGCTGGAGCCAGTCCATTATTTCCTTTGCCGAGGACGCTGCGAGGCCCGTGGCGCAGGCAGTGCTTTCCCTGTGACTTGCCGTCCCCCCAAGGCCCGTCGGAGAAGCCGTCATGAAGCACGCTCGTATCGCCTACATGCCTTTGGCCACCTATCCTGAAGCGGTTGGCGACGAAGCGATCCTGGCCGCCGCCGGCTTCGCGGCTTCGCTTGGATGCAGACTTCATGTGACGGTCTTCTCGGTCGATATCCCTCGAATGTCCTCGCCCTTAGGCAGTTTCCTCGTCAACGTTCCGGGGCTCGTCCACGCCGCGAAGGAAAAGAGCAAGGCAGAATGCCAGCGGCTGCTGGGTCTTGTACAAAAGGCAGGAGAGGCGCTTTTTGATGTGCACTGCAAGCAAAGGGAGGTCGTGATCGGCGGAGCGTTCGACGTGTCCGCTGCCGAGGCCCGGTATTATGATCTCGCGGTGCTGCCCTGGTCCGGTGAGACCATGGCAGCACAGGACATGGCGCAGTGTGTTGTTTTCGGCTCCGGCCGCCCGGTCATTCTGGTGCCGCCCTCGGCGCGTCCCGCGCCCCTGGATCATATCGCCATAGCGTGGGATGGAAGTCGGGTTGCCGCCCGCGCGCTTGGCGATATCCTGCCGCTTCTGCGCGAGGGCGGGCGTGTCTCGGTGTTGACGGTCGAGGACGAAAAATCCCTCAGCGGACCAGACATTGCCGGGGCGCTGGCCTCGTCGCTCGGTAGGCGGGATATTACTGCCGCACCGATCGAGACCACGCTTGGCAACAGAAGCATAGCCGAGGCGTTGCAGGTCATGGCGCTGTCGCAAGGGGCTCAGCTCCTGGCCATGGGAGGCTTCGGCCACTCCCGCGTCCGTGACTTCGTTCTTGGCGGAGCGACGCAGGGGGTCCTCGCCCATCTTCAGCTCCCGACCCTGCTTTCGCACTGACTGGAAGAGCCAAGGGTCGCTGCGGAGGATCACTCCGCCGTCATGGACTTCGCGGCAGGAGCACGCAAGACATTGCTTGAGCGCTCAGGCCGGGTGACGATGGCTTCACAGGGGAAGCATGTCCCAGATCTACGGGACAACAACATCGCCAGTTCCGATATCCGGATCACCATCCACCAGTCCTATGGCGTCGTCTACGAGTGTGCCAACCATGTGACGCTCGATATCAAAAGCGTCATCGCCTCGGCCGGCATGGCCTCCCGTGCCGCGGAGCGAACCCTGGCGTCTTCGGCATCTTGCGCGCTGCTGTCGCGCCGATGACCCGTCAGGGCTATGGCCGCATCGTCGCAACCTCCTCTGCCGCGGGCGGCGCGGCGATCGCGACGCACTCATTGCGGCAACAGCCCTTGTTCATGGCATGACGGTCGTCACGCGCAATGTCGCCGATTTTGCGACGATCGGGGTAAAGCTCCTCAACCCGCGGGAAGCGGCGCACTGAATAGATCGGCGGCCGTTTCCGCGGTCGTGTGCCGGCAGCAGCTCAAATGCAGCCTTACATGCCGAATTGCGCGTAAGGGTTGGCGTTAAGCGCGCGGGTGATGTCGATGATGGCGCGCTGGCCGCGCACGCTGTTGCCGGCGTCGTCCAGCGGCGGGGAGAAGGCGGCGATCCCGAATTTGCCGGGCGCGACGGCCGCGATGCCGCCGCCGACGCCGCTTTTGGCAGGCAGTCCGCACTGGAACAGCCATTTCCCCGTATCATCGTAAAGGCCCGCCGTTGCCATGACGGCAAGAACGCCGGGCACATGTTCGCTGTCGAGGACCCGCCGCCTGGTCACGGGGTTGTAGCCGCCAAAGGCCAGCGTTGCGGCCATGACCGCAAGGTCCCGTGCCGAGACGCTGATGGCGCACTGACGCGTGTAGAGGTCGGTGGCGATCGCCGGGTCCATCGGAAATCGCCCGTAGGCCGCCATCAGCGCGCCGATGGCAGGGTTGCGGTGGTTCGTGGCGCTCTCCGATTTGTAGACCTCCTGATCGACCTCGAGCGGACGCCCCGCGCAGTCCGAGTAGAAGCCGATGATTTTCTCCCATACCTGCTCGGCCGATGCGCCCTGAACATTGCCAACCGTTGCAATCGCGCCGGGATTGACAAGGGGGTTCATTTCCCGGCCGCGATGCTGCTCGATGGCCTCGATCGAGTTGAAGGCCTGCCCGGTTGCATCGACCCCGACGGTGTCCTCGATCAGCTTTGCGCCGGACTGCTGCATGACCAGAGCCATGGTAAAAGGCTTCGAGACGGACTGGATCGAGAAAAGCTGACGGGAGTCTCCCGCTTCATGGATCTGTCCATCTGCATCCACGAGCGCAATGCCAAAGAGCTTGGACGGCACCTCGGCAAGCGCTGGTATGTAATCCGCGTTCTTGCCGCCCTTCACGCCTTTGTAGGCCTTGTGTGCAGCCTTGAGAGCCGCTTTGATCGCCTCTGCCGAGGGTTGCCCTGAAGGGCAGGCTTGCGCATTGGCAGGCGATGACAGCAGACCCGGCGCAGCCAGTGCGACTGCACCCGTCGTTGCGGTGCCCATGAAAATCCGGCGGCTTAACATCAACTCAGACATGTCACTCTCGCATGCGGGGTAGACTGAACGTTCCCCCCTGATATCCGCAATCGGGGGGGAAATCATGACGAAGTGCCGTCGTCTCGTCTCCTGACCGGCGTTGCAGTCAACAATGCCTCCATACTCAATTGAGTGCCGGGAGCGGGCCGGGGTTCCGCCATCGGGGGAAAACCCTGAAGGATTGAGCGGGGCATGCGTGCGGCTTCAGGGCCGCGCCGCACTGCCGGTGGCCAGGCTGGCGGTAGCCGCGCTGGCCGTGGCGAGGCCCCGGCGCGATCGCTGCGAAAGAGAGGAGAGACCGGGCACTTCCCCTCCCTCAAGAGCGATCGCGCCGCAGGAGCAAGGTCCGCCGCACGTCCGTTTTTCCAACAATGAGAAAGAGCAGAACGCCACGCACCACACCAACTGTCGCCATCCTGTCATAGCAATATCACAACGTCAATAGGAAAAAAACGATCAACAGCCAAGGCAGTCAGAGCGGGCAAAAAAACTGCGTCCTTAATAAACTTAGCAGTTTCATTTAGTCCGCAGCGGGCTAGAGTATGCAGCGGGAATCGTCGAGCCTGCCCGCAGGCGGCCGCCGATCAGGGATCAAAAAGGAAAAGGGGAGAACATGGCAGACGCACGGTGGGGCAACCCCAGCTTCAACTATTCAGGCAGCAAGGTTCTGGTGACGGGCGGCACGAGCGGCATCGGCGCGGCCACTGCCGCGGCCTATCGCGACGCCGGCGCGGATGTGACCATCACCGGCACCCGTCCGTCAGCGGCTGATTATGACGAGGACCTGTCCGGCTATCGCTATCTCCAGCTGGACGTGGAAGATGCGGACGCCATCGCCCGCGTCGGCGGCTCGCTGCCGGAGCTGGACATTCTCGTCAACAACGCGGGCTTCGCCCTGCCCAGCATCGGGCTTGACGAGTATGATCCCGAGATCTTCGCCCGCGCCGTCAACATGCACCTGACCAGCGCCTACCGCATGTCCCACGCCTGTTACGGCGCCTTGTCAAAGAGCCAACAGCCGGGCGGCGCGTCGATCGTCTGCGTTGCGTCCATGAGTTCCTACTTCGGCATCGGCATCGTGCCGGGATACGGCGCGGCCAAGACCGGCATTCTCGGTCTGGTGCGGGTGCTCGCCACCCAGTGGGGCAAGGACAACATCCGCGTCAACGCCGTGGCGGCGGGCATCACCCGCAGCCGCATGACCGCGGACACCGTCAACAACCCGGCCTATGCAGCGCCGGCGCTGGCGCGCACGCCGGCCGGACGGCTGGGCGAGCCCAACGACATCGCCGGCCCGATCCTGTTCCTGACGAGCGAGGCCGCAGGCTGGGTCACCGGCCAGACCCTGCCCGTCGACGGCGGGTTCACCGTCGCCGGCTAAAGGATGCGCAGACGCGGAGGGCCGGGCGCGCCCGCCCTCCGCAGCAGGCTTTATCCGCCGACTTTCGCGCCCTTTAAAAACACCTCGACGACCATGTCCGCGTAGGCCTCGGTGCGGGCCTCGTCGGGCAGCGGCGCGCCCACCAGCATGCTCATATGAACTTCGGTCAGGATCATCGAGATCAGGAGAACGGCCCGGTCGGTTGAGGCGTCCTCCTCAAGGCCGTGCTGGCGCAGGTACCGGGCCAGCGGCTCGATCAGGTCCTGGACGAAGCTGTGAGAGGCAGCCGAGAGCAGCTCGGGAAATTCCCTGCCCTCGCGCAGCAGCAGCAGGCCCATGCCGAAGCTGAACTCGGAGGAAAGCTCGCGGATGAGGCCGACCGCGTAGTCCCGCAGCGTCTCCTTCACGCTGGCGCCGGGCTGGATTTCCAGCATGGGAAAACGCTCCGCGCCTTCCTGAACGCAGGCCAGGAACAGCGCCGCCTTGTCCTGATGCCACAGGTAAAGCGAGCGTTTGGAAACACCGGCGGCCGCGGCGATGTTCTCCAGCGTCGTTGCCCGATAGCCGTGCCGCACGAACTCCTGACGGGCCACCTTCAGCACTTCCGCCATCCGGCGCTGGGTCTCCTCGGCAGAGGGTCTGCCGCGGCGCGGCGCCGTTCTCGGCTGGGCTTGCGTATCGGGCTTTGCGGGTCTGGTGGTCACGGAGAACTTTCAGTGTCGAGAGTGGTTGATCAGGGCCGGTCGTGTGCTATAACAGCCAATAATGAAACCTGCCAGTATAATAAGAACCGCAGGCAGGGCTTCGCATTTCGCGTTTTGAGGGGAGAGCCAACATGGGCAATGCCGCAGCGGCCGAGGTCGCACCCAAGGATATCATCATTGACGATCTGGCCGATCCGGTGCTGACGCCCGAGATCATCGCGGCGCGCCAGGGCCCGGCGGATTTCCCGGACACGCTGACGGTCGATGAAGTGCTCGCCCGCGCCAGCGAGATGACCGGCGGCCTGACCGACTTCGGCCCGGAGGATTTCAAGGAGCGGCTGTGCATCACCCTTCAGGCGTGGGAAGAGGACGAGGGCTTCACGCGCGGCGGGCGCATCACCCTTCTCCAGCACGCCGTGCGCGTCATGGCCAACCGCCTGCGCATCGAGGACATCGTCAAGAAGCACCCGGAAATTCTCGAGGTGAAGATCGATCGCCCGCTGATCATCGCCGGCCTGCCGCGTTCGGGCACGACGCATCTGGTGAACTGGCTGGCGCGCGACGAGCGCCTGCGCTCGCTCACCTTGTGGGAATCCGAAGAGCCGGTGCCGAGCATTCAGCTGAAGGAAGGCGAGGTCGACCCGCGCCTGCAGCGCTCGGCCGAATTCTGGGCGGCGTTCGAGCAGATGCTCCCCCACTTCGTCGCCATGCACGGCATGGACGCCAGCCACATCCATGAAGACAACGAGCTGCTGTTCATGGACGTGAATTCCTACAACTGGGAATGGCAGTCGCGCATGCCGCGCTGGACCGACCATTATTTTGCCCATGATCGCACCAGCAGCTACCTTTATGAAAAGAAGGTGCTGCAGGTTCTCACCTGGCTGCGCGGCCCCAACCGCTGGATTTTGAAATCGCCCCAGCACATGGAAAACCTGGCGGCGATGAAGGCGGCCTTCCCGGATGCCACCATGGTCATCACCCACCGCGATCCGGTCGCGGTCCTGCAATCGCTCCTGACCATGGTCTGCTACTGCGATCGTATCCGCCGCGACCCGGTCGACCCGATCGGCCTCGGCAAGCTGTGGGCGGACCGCATCGAGCGCCTCTTGCGCGAATGCCTTGCCCAGCGCGAGGCCTGGGGGCCGGACCAGTCGCTGGACGTGCTGTTCCACGAGTACATGGGCGATCAGGAAGCCGTGATGCGCAAGGTCTATGACATGGCGGATCTGGAGCTGACGCCGGAGGTGGAAGGCGCGCTGCTCGGCTATCTCAACGAGAACCCGCGCAACAAGCACGGCCGCATCATCTACAACCTGAAGGGCGACTTCGGGCTCGATCCGGACGAACTGCGCGAGCGTTTCAAGTTCTACTACGACGCCTTCCCGGTGAAGAAGGAAGCCTGCTGAGGCCCCATGCCGGCCTGCGTGCGGGCTCCTGAGGTGAACCTTCACGCAGGTCTGGAAATCCTGACAAGAAACAGGAGAGGCGCTCCATGGCCCTCGATAAGAACGAGACTGTGTTTTGCTCGGTGCCGCTCAGTCATGTGCCGTTCCTTGATCTTCTGGGTCCGGTCAGCCGGGCGGGCTTCGAGGCCCTCTCGATGACGCCGTCCCACGTCGAGGAGCTGGCGCGCCAGGGCCTGACGACGGCCGATGCCCGCCAGCGCCTCGCAGACCATGGTCTGCGGGTCGCCGAATTCGAATGCATCGCCCATTGGCTGCCGGGGCAGGCGGCACTTTTCGACCGGGTGGCGGGGTATGGCAACCACCTGCTCGCCATGACGCCCGATTACGTGCTGCCCATGGCCGCCGCCGTTGGCGCGCGCTCGGTCGCCGTCGTGGATATGTTCAGGCCCGCCCTTGAAACCGATGCGCTCGCCGAGGCCTTCGCCG
>NZ_DATBUP010000035.1:0-16103 GCF_036515995.1 Pedomonas sp.
CCACCCGCAGCTATCAGGCGGAAGGGTCGTGGGATCTGGCGGTGCGCGAGGCGGGCGTGCCGGGGTATCGCCACACCTACGTGCTGATCCAGTTCGGCCATAATGATGCGCACCGCCATCTGGCAGACCGGTGGGTGGAACTGGAAACCGAGTTCCCGGCCAACCTGCGCAAGTTCGTGGCGGACATTCGCGCGGCCGGCGCTACCCCGATCCTGATGACGCCGACCGTGCGGTGGGTGTTCAATACGGATGGCACGCTGGAGAATGCCGTCGCCCCGTTCGCGGACCAGACCCGCAAGGTGGCAGCGGATCTGGGTGTGCCGCTGCTTGACATGAACGCGCGCACCGAGGCGCTGGTGGAGCGCATGGGGCCGGAGGCGGCACCGGCAACGCTGGCTCAGCGCGCGCCGGGGGAGAAGCCGCTCTCAACGCTTGAAGCCGCAAGGCCGCTCGGGCCTGAAAGCCCGCAGCATGGCTTCACCCTGAAACATGACAATGTGCATCTGGGGCCGGAGGGCGCGGCGATCTTCGCGCGCCTCGTCGCCAATGACCTTGCTGCCCTGATGCCGCAGTTGCGCTCACGGCTGGCTCCCTGAGGGGGGCAATCGTGGGTGCGTTGCGGGAGCGCCGGTCCGCGTGCGGATCGGCGCTTCTGCGTTTCCGGGCCGGCTGACGGTTCCGATGGCTCAGTCGTAGCCCGGCTTGTTCTGCCGCAGGGATTTGACCTGTCCGCGCTTGGTCTTGGATTCCAGCCGCCGCTGCTTGCTGCCGTAGGTGGGCTTGGTCTCGCGCCGGATGACGGGCCGCACCGTCGCCTCGCGGATCATCTCCACCAGCCGCTCGACGGCGTCTTCCCGGTTGCGCTCCTGACTGCGGAACCGCTGGGCGGTAATGACGATCACGCCCTCGCGCGTCATGCGCTTGCCTGCAATGCGCACCAGCCGCTCGAACACCTCGTCGGGCAGGCTTGGGGAGTTGCGCGCATCGAAGCGGATCTGGACCGCGCTCGAGACCTTGTTGACGTTCTGTCCGCCCGGACCGGAGGCCCGAATGAAGTTTTCCTCGATTTCGTCATCCTGAAGGACGATGCGGCGGGTGACGGGGATCATGGGCGGCAACCTTGGGCACGGGCCAGCGGCCGGTCATTCAGCAATACGAATTGGTGGTGCCAGCCCTTGCCACATCCGGCAAGGGCGGCGCGAGGCCGAGCCGCAAAAAAAACAGCATGGCACGGCAACGCCTGTGCTTGCATCGGCCCCTTCGGCGCGAGACTCTGCACTCGGCCCCGTTCCGGATGTCGGCGCGGCAGGGCGTCGAAGTTTCCGGGAGTTGCTATGAACGGTGCAATGGAACTGCTGAGCCTCAAGGACGCGGCAATCGTACTGTGCGCGGCGGGGTTGGTGGTTCCGGTGTTCTACCGCCTGCGCATCAGCTCGGTGCTTGGGTTCATGATCGTCGGCATGGCGGTGGGGCCATTCGGCCTCGGCGCGCTGGCGGATGACATGCCCTGGCTGCGTCACATGACGATTACCGGTCACTCCGGCATCCATGGCGTGGCGGAGCTGGGCGTCATCCTGCTCATGTTCATGATCGGGCTGGAGCTGTCGTTCGAGCGCATCATGACCATGAAACGCCTCATCTTCGGCATCGGTCTGTTGCAGGTGGTGCTGTCCGCCGGGGTGCTGATTGGCGCGGGGGTTGCTTTCGGCCTGCCCATGAAGACCGCCGTCGTGCTGGGGCTGGGCCTCGCCATGTCGTCCACCGCCATCATCATTCAGGTCCTGGCGGAAAGGCACCAGATCGCAACCGGGCTGGGCCGGACCACCTTTTCCGTGCTGCTGTTCCAGGACGTGGCGGTGGTCCCGGTGCTGTTCATCGTCGGCGTTCTCGCCTCGCGCCGGGCCGCGAACATGGGCGAGCAGCTCGCAGTCGGCATCATCGAGGCAATTATTGCCGTGGCCGCCCTGATCCTTGTAGGCCGGCGAATCCTGCGTCCGCTGTTCCGCATGGTGGCCGCCACCCGCAGCGCCGAGATGTTCATGGCGGCCTGCCTCCTGATCGTGATGACGGCGAGCCTCACCACCTATTTCGTCGGCCTGTCTCTTGCCATGGGCGCGCTCATTGCCGGGCTGCTGCTGGCAGAGACGGAATACCGCCGCCAGATCGAGGTCAGCATCGAGCCGTTCAAGGGTCTGCTGCTTGGCATCTTCCTGATTTCCATCGGCCTCTCCGCCAATCTGGGCCTTGCCATCAGCAATCCGCTCGGCGTGCTAGGCGGTGTCATCGGGCTCATCGCCCTCAAGGCCGCCATCGTGACGGGGCTCGGCTGGCTGTTCCGCATTCCCTGGCACACGGCGCTGCGCGCCGGGCTGCTGCTGGGGCCGGGCAGCGAGTTCACCTTCGTCATCCTCGGGCTGGCGATGGGGTACAACCTCGTCGAGCCGGAGACCGGGCAGTACGCGCTGCTGCTCACCGTGCTGACCATGACCCTGATCCCGGTGCTGGAATGGCTGGGCCGCCTCATTGGCGACAACGCGGCCGCCCGCAATCCGGCCCTGCCGGAGGAGGCGCAGGTGGCGGTGCCGCATGGGGAGACACCGCAGGTGCTCATCGCCGGGTTCGGGCGCGTCGGGCAGATGGTGGCGTCGCTTCTGGAAGCGCATCGCATCAGCTACATCGCCATCGACAGCGACCCCGAGCTGGTGGCGGTGCTGCGCCGGCAAGGGCGGCCGGTCTATTACGGCGACATGGCCCGCATCGACTTCCTGCGCCATGCGGGCATCGAGACGGCAGCGGGGCTGGTGGTGACCATGGGCCATCCGGCCTCGGTCGAGGTGCTGGTGGCGATTGCCCGCGCCGAGCGGCCGGACCTGCTCATTGTTGCCCGAGCGCGCGATGCGGAGCAGGCCGCGCGCCTCTACCGGGCAGGTGCGACCGATGCGGTGCCTGAAACGCTGGAAGCCAGCCTGCAACTGGGGGAGACATTGCTGGTTGATCTGGGCGTCCCCATGGGCCGCGTCATCGCCTCGGTACACGAACGGCGGGCGGAGTTGCGGGAGGAAATCCAGAGCCTTGCGCCAGACCGGCAGGTGCGTACCCACGCCCGGCGGCGCGCCGGTCCGTCAAGCGAAGCGGGGGGGTGAGGGGACAGGGTCAGCGCTTTACGTCGCGCACGTATACCAGCGCCCGGCCGTCGGCGATCAGACGGCCGTCCGCGCCGTGGCAAATGGTAGACAGATCAACAAGGTTCTTCTCCAGCCGCAGGCCGGTGATTTCCACCCGGGCCGAAAGCGGCTCACCCGTGCAGGCAGCGGCGTGATACGTGGTTTCCTGCTTCAGGTAATTGGTGCCGATACCCGGCAGATCCATGCCGAGCAGGGTCGAGAACAGCGCGCCGATCAGCGGCTCCGGTACCATGCCGGGGGCAGGAGCAGGCCCTCCGAGGGCGGTGCAGGCGGTCACGTCATCAAGGGAAAAGCCGCGGGAAAGTCCTGCGGTCATCCCATATTCCAGAGGCCCCGGAGGGGACGGCGCAAAGCTGGCGGATGCAGCGGGCTTTGCCGTGAGGTCGGGCAAGAGCGTCGCGCTGCCCGCCAGCACCATATGCCCGTCGCACGTGAGGGTGCCGTCGCTTGCGCGGGAAATCCTGAGAGCGAGCCGCAGCTGATCCGCATCGACCTTTTCCGCCGCCACCTCGAAACGCATGGGCTCATCGGCGAAGGTAGGGGCGGAGAAGCGCAGCGCCTGTTCCATTACCCGCTGTCCGGGGGCGAGCCTGTCCGCCATCCCGCGCAGGATGGTCTCCAGCAGCACGCCATGGGCCACGGTGCGGCCGAACCGGGTTCGCGCGGCGAAGCTCGCGTCCACATGGATGGGGTTGGCGTCGCCCGAAAGCGCGGCGAAGCGGTTGAAATCGTTCTGGGTGAAGATGTGCTCCACCACAAGGCCAGTCATAGGACGCTCTCTTCCTGGCGCAGCAGATGCTTCTGGATCTTGCCGGCGGCGGTGCGGGGAAGATCGGGCACGACCCGGAAGCTTTTCGGTACCTTGAACGCCGCCAGCCGCTCCCGGCAGAAGATGAGAAGCTCATCCGGGTCGGGCCGCGCCGCGCCGGGGCGCAGCACCAGAAAGGCGCGGCCAACCTCTCCCCACTGGGGGTCGGGGGCGCCGACCACTGCCGCTTCCAGAATTGCCGGATGCTGCATCAGCACGTTCTCCACCTCGGCCGGGTAGATGTTCTCCCCGCCCGAGATGAACATGTCCTTGATACGTCCCGCGACGTAGTAATAGCCGTCCTCGTCCTGCCAGCCGATATCGCCCGAGCGCAGCCAGTCGCCGGAAGCGAAAATATCGGCGGTTTCGTGGGGCTTGTGCCAGTAGCCGGGCGTGATGCCCGGGCCGCGAAACCAGATCTCCCCGGTTTCGCCCTGCGCTACATCCTGCCCGTCCCAGCCGGTGATGCGCACCTGGCAGAGCAGCTGCGGCTTGCCCACAGAGCCCACCTTCAGCGGCGCATTCTCCGGGTCCATGAGAAAGGCGGTGGGCCCGGTTTCAGTCATGCCCATGCCGTTGCACACCCGCACGCCGCGCGCGAGGAAAAGCCCGAACAGATAGTCGTTCAGCGGTGCGCCGCCGCATCCCCAGTGGCGCACGCGGGTGAGGTCAATCTCATGGAAGCGCGGGTGCAGGCTCAGCTGCTGGTAAACGGTCGGCACGGCAAAAAGCGTATCCAGCCGCCCCGCCGCCAGCAGGTCGACCAGCCGGTCTACGTCAAAGCTGGGCATTACCAGCACCTGCCCACCGCTCATCAGGGCCGGAAGGGTGTAGAGGTTGATGCCCGCCGTGTGGAACAGGGGCAGAAAGTTCAGTGTCGTCTCGCCCTGCCGCAAGTCGATGGCCTGACTCACATTGACGTAGTTGGCCATGGCCATGCCGTAGGTATAGATCACGGCCTTGGGCTTGCCGGTCGTGCCGGAGGT
Organism: Pedomonas sp.; assembly: GCF_036515995.1. Lineage (NCBI taxonomy): Bacteria > Pseudomonadati > Pseudomonadota > Alphaproteobacteria > Sphingomonadales > Pedomonadaceae > Pedomonas > Pedomonas sp. The sequence continues at coordinate 4,980 of NZ_DATBUP010000035.1, forward strand.
GTAGATCAGATACCAGACCTCGTCCTGCGGCCAGACGTCCCGGCAGGGAATGGGGGTAACGCGGGCCATGCGCCCCTCGTAGCCAGCCGCAGTTGCGCCATCGAGCGCAAGGGTGGGAATATCTCCGGCTACGGCCAGGGCAGCGGCCTGATCCTCCTCTCCGAACGCAATGAGCGCGGGCGTGCAGTCTTCAATCAGCGGCTGTAGTTCGGCGGGCGGCATCCGCCAGTTGAGCGGCACCAGAATGGCACCCAGCTTGGCGCAGCCGAACAGCAGTTCGAAGAAGGCGATGCGGTTGCGGCAGAGAATGGCGACGCGGTCCCCGGCCTTGATGCCGTGGAGGGCAAGCATGCCCGCAACCCGGGCGGCGCGCTCGTCAAGCTGGGCGTAGGTAACGGTCCGCCCGCTTGCGATGTTCACAAGCGCGGGCCTGTTGCCGCCCAGCACAGCACGCTTGGCGGTAATGTCGATCAGATCGAAAGCCACGTAAGACCCCCGAGCCTCCCCCTGCCTGAAGCCAGCCCGTCAACACTCAGTCAGACGAAACACTGTCCGGCAACGCTTCATCGCATTGATAGCGCATTTCCATTCGCAATGCCTGCCTCTTGCGTGCAGAAAAGTTGCGAATTAGCAAGCGTCAGGCTTCGGCCGGCTTGGGGCTGAGACCGAAGTTGAGCATGTCCGCCACGGCGGCAGCCACTTCGGCGGGGCTCTTGTCTTCCTCCCACACGCCATAGCGCAGGCCGAGGAACACGTTCATGCCGATGAGGGCCCAGGCGCGCTCTTCTGCGGGGCCGCCGCGGATTTCGCCCCGGCTTTCGGCAGCCTTCAGGTTGCGCCGGTAAGCTTCCTCGAACACCTGATAGTAGGCCCGGTAGGCATCCTCGGCAACGAACTGCGCCTCCATGACGATGCGGTACAGGTCCTTGTGTTCGCGCACGAATTCGATGAACGCCTCGATGCCCATGCGCTCGGCGGTCAGCCGGTCCGGCGCGCTGCCGATTCGCTCGCTGATGAACTGGCGGGTCAGCTGGCCCATGTGGCTCACCAGCGCCCGGAACACCTCTTCCTTGCTGTCGAAGTAGGTATAGAAGCTGCCCAGCGCCGCGCCCGCCCGCTGCGTGATCCCATTGATGGACGCATCGTGAAAGCCGCGCTCGCCGAATTCCGCGGCGGCGGCATCCAGCAAACGGCGCAGCGTGCGCCGGCCTCTTTCGGTTCGAGGTGCCTTGTCTTGCATGGCTGCACTGTGACGCGCCTTGGCGTTCATCGCAAGCCCTGAAGTTGAATGTTGACTCATGTTTCGAAAAGCAAGATTGTTACGCTTGAATTAAATCGGACGGGCCGGACGCGCAAACCGGCCTTTCCGCACCCGGAAAAGAGCAAAAGCCGCCGGGTTGGTCTTGGGGAGCCTCAAGGGGGAAGCGTGCCGGAACTGGCGAACACGGCTGGCGGAAAGCTCGTCTTTGATGACGAAGGCGCGGGGCGTCCGCTGCTGTTCGTACACGGATGGGCAACGCACGCTGATTTCTTCGGCCCCCAACGCGCGGCGCTGGCACGGGAATTCCGCGTCATCAGCCTCGATCTGGCGGGCCACCGCCGCTCCCCGGCCTGCAAGGCTCCCCTCACCATCGAGCATCTTGCGCAGGACCTGATCACGCTATGCCGCCACCTGTCGCTGGAAGACGCGGTGGCCGTCGGCTGGTCCATGGGGGCGATGGCGGTGTGGTCCGCCTTGCTGACCGGGGCAGGCCAGCACATCAGCGGCCATGTGGTCATCGACATGAGCCCGCGCATCCTGAACGGGCCGGACTGGCATCTGGGCCTGAAGGGCAGTCAGTCGTCTGGTCTTTCCCCGCGCACCGAGGCGGCCATGCGTCATCATTGGCAGGGCTACACGCCGCGCATTGCCCGGCGCATCTTCGCCAGCGGCCATGACGCGGAGCGGGCCGCCCTGCTTCAATGGGCGGAACAGGAAATCGCCCGGAGCGACGGCGCCGTGATGGCGGGCCTGTGGTCTTCCATGATCGCGCAGGACTACCGCGCCGATCTGGCCCGGCTGGAGACGCCGACGCTGGTCGCCCACGGTCTCCGCAGCCAGCTCTACGCGCCCGAGACTGCGGCCTTCCTCGCGGCGAACCTGCCGCAGGCGCATGCCTGTGCCTTCAGCCGCTCCGGCCACGCGCCGCATCTGGAAGAGCCGGACGCCTTCAACCGCATGGTGGCGGACTTCGCCCGCTCGGGCCGCCGCGCCGCCATGACCGGAAACACAGCCCAAAGCGACGATAAAAGCATCAAGGGGAGAAAATCATGATCATCAGCTCCAGGCAGGCGATGAAGGTGCTGCTTCAGGCGGGTGCGGCCAGCGCCGCGCTCGCCGCAGCACCGGTTGCGATGGCACAGGCGGATCAGGCCGCCACCCAGACGGCGAGCATGCAATCCGGCGAATTAGGTGACATCGTCGTCACCGCCCGCCGCCGCGCGGAAACGCTGCAGGACGTGCCGGTGGCCGTTTCGGCCTTCACCGCGGACGACATGAACATGCGCGGCGCCGCAGACCTGACCACGCTGCAATATACCGCCCCCAACATGACCATGCAGGTGGCGCGCGGCTCCAACTCCACGCTCATCGCCTTCATTCGCGGCGTCGGCCAGCAGGATCCGCTGTGGGGCTTCGAGCCGGGCGTGGGCCTGTATGTGGATGACGTGTATATCGCCCGCCCGCAGGGTGCGGTGCTCGACATTTTTGACATCGAGCGCATCGAAGTTCTGCGCGGCCCCCAGGGCACGCTCTACGGCCGCAACACCATCGGTGGCGCGGTCAAGTACGTGACCAAGCGTCTCGGCAGCGAACCCAACTTCAAGGCCCGCGCCGCCTACGGCAGCTATGACCAGAAGGAGCTGGTGCTCTCGGGCGACGTGCCGCTGAACGACATCATCTCCGTGGGCGGCGCCTTTGCCGTCTACAAGCGCGACGGCTACGGCAAGAACCTGTACACGGGCGCCGAGCACTATAACAAGGACGTGATCGCCGGCCGCCTCAGCGTCGAGATCACCCCGTCCGACACCCTGTTCTTCCGCATCGCGGCCGACCGCACCGATGACGACTCCAACCCGCGTCACGGCCACCGCGAGGTCGCCGGCCTGACCCCGGATTCGGGCGTGATCGATGACGTGTACGACACCCGCGCCGGCGTGGGCGACAAGAACGAGGTTATCACCCAAGGCGTCTCCCTGCTGGGCGAGTGGAACGTCAACGACACCTGGACCGTGAAGTCGATCACCGCCTATCGCGAGGGCGAGAGCGATACCGACATCGACTTCGACAACACGCCGCTGCCGACGCTGGACATTCCCGCCTTCTACAAGGACGACCAGTTCACGCAGGAATTGCAGCTGCTCTATACCGGCGAGCGGATGCAGGCCGTGGCCGGCGTCTACTACATGGATGCAACCGCATCCGGCGCGTTCGACACCGTGCTCGGCGGGGCGGGTCTCACCACGCTCACGTCCGGTTCGGTGGACACCAAGAGCTTCGCCGCCTTCGCCGACGTGAGCTATGACCTGACCGAGCAGCTCGCCCTGTCAGTGGGTGGCCGCTACACCCGCGACAAGAAGGAAGGCACGGTGCTGCGCGCCGACTACCTCGGCATCCGCTCGCCCGAGTTCGGCAACCCGAACTCCGTCCAGTTCCGCGTGCGCACGGACTACACCAACGAGCGCACCTTCGAGGAGTTCACCCCGCGCGTCGGCCTGAACTATGACTTCACCGACGACATGATGGGCTATGTCTCCTACAGCCGCGGCTTCAAGTCCGGCGGCTTCGACATGCGCGGCGATGCCATCTTCACGCCGAACACGGTGAACGGCTATGATCCGGAAATCGTGGACAGCTACGAACTGGGCTTCAAGGGCAACTTCCTTGACCGCCGCCTGACGCTGAACTTCGCCGCCTTCTATTCCGACTACAAGGGCCAGCAGGTCACCACGCAGGTGGCGGCGCCGGGCGGCATCGCCAGCTTCGTCGACAACGTCGGCGCATCGCGCATCTGGGGTCTGGAACTGGAAGGCCGCGCCGTTCTCACCGACAACTTCTCGGCCAGCTGGGCGGTCGGCTACACCGACGCGAAGTTCAAGGAATTCCTGTTCTATGATCTGGCCTCCGGCCAGTACATCGACGTGGCGGACACCCGGGTGTTCCAGAACACGCCGAAGTGGAACGGCAACCTGACGCTGACCTACAACCGCGAACTGGAAGGCGGCAGCGAGATCACACTCACCCAGTCCACCGCCTACCGCAGCGCCTACCACATGTTCGAGTTCGCCAACCCGGCGCTCGACCAGAAGAAGTTCGCGCTGGTGGACCTGAGCCTGGTGTGGACCTCAGCAAGCGATCGCTGGCAGGTGGGCGTGCACGGCAAGAACCTGACCAACAAGAAGTACCGCATCGGCGGCTACAACTTCCCGGGCGCGCTGTTCGACGATTCGATCATCGCCTTCTACGGCCCGCCGCGCACCGTCACCGGCACCGTGGAATTCCGGTTCTAGAAATGTGTTAGGGGAGGGGAAGCCGCCGCCGGCAAGTCAAAAGCAAACAGGGCGGCGGCTTCCTTTTTTCTGATACAGGTTGCTTCAGCGTTCGTCGTATCGACAGAAAGAGTGCAGGATGCCCATGGAACAGACAGCACGCGCCGGAGGCCTTCCGGATACAGGCCCGGAGGCGGCACGGCCTGCGGGGAACTATCGCTTCTTCGTGCTGGCCATGCTCATCCTGGTCTACACCTTCAACTTCATCGACCGGCAGATCATCGGCATTCTGGCCGGGCCCATCAAAGCCGAACTCAATCTGTCCGACACCCAGCTCGGCCTCATGGGCGGGCTGGCGTTTGCGCTGTTCTACACCGCGCTCGGCATTCCCATCGCATGGGTCGCGGATCGCACCAGCCGCACCTGGATCATGACCATCGCGCTCACGCTGTGGAGCGGCTTCACCGCCCTGTGCGGCTTCGCGCAGACGTTCTGGCAGCTGTTCCTGTGCCGGCTTGGCGTTGGCGTGGGCGAGGCAGGCGGCGTTGCTCCATCATACTCCATCATCACAGACTATTTCCCCCCGCATGAGCGGGCGCGGGCGCTTGGCGTTTATTCCTTCGGCATTCCGGTGGGCTCGGCGCTCGGCATTTTCCTTGGCGGCTGGATCGCCACCAAGGTGGACTGGCGCATGGCGTTCATCGTCGTGGGCCTCGTCGGCGTCGCGCTGGCTCCGCTGTTCCGCCTGACGGTGCGCGAGCCGAAGCGCGGCGGGCTGGACGCTGCACCGAAAACGGCACCTGAAACCGGGATGGAAGAACGTCGGCCGACCTTTGGCGAGGCCCTGAAGATCCTCGGGCAGAAGCCCAGCTTCTGGGCGCTGTCGTTCGGTGCTGCCAGCTGCTCCATCATGGGTTATGGCCTGTTCTTCTGGCTGCCGTCCTTCTTCCAGCGCACCTATGACATGTCCCTGATGGATGCCTCGCTGTTCTTCGGCTCCATCGTGATGATCGGCGGCCTGATCGGCATCTGGGTCGGCGCATGGCTCGGAGACAAGGCCGGGCCGAACAATCCGGGTGCCTACGCCCGTATTCCCGCCATCGCCTTCGTCATGGCCGCGCCCTGCTATGCGGCGGGCGTCATGTCCTCCTGGCTGCCGCTCACCTTCGTGCTGTTCCTCATCCCGCAGGCGCTGGGCCTGACCTGGCTGGGACCCATCATCACGGCGGTGCAGCATCTGGTTGCGCCCAACATGCGCACCACCGCCTCGGCCATCTTCCTGTTCATCAACAATCTGATCGGCATCGGCTTCGGCACGCTGTTCCTCGGCGCGCTGTCTGACATTCTGAACGCCCGCTTCGGCGATGAATCGCTGCGGTACGCCATCCTCACCGGCCTGCTGTTCTATCTGGTCAGCGCCGCCCTGTTCTGGTTTGCCTCCCGCCGTCTGGCGCGGGACTGGCACCGGTAAGAGACCTGCTTTTCCGCACATAAAAAAGGCCGCCCCAAGGGGCGGCCAGCCGGGATGTTACCCTATCTCCGTACCCGTGTCAGCGCGGGTCGGAAGCCTTGGCCGGGCGCAGCGACGCGTCCGCGTGGCGAGTTTGGGCGTTGGCCTTCACGGCTGCGCGATCAGATGGCGCGGCGGCACGCGAGGGGGCCTTGTTATCCGTTGCTTTGGCGGTGTCCTCAGACGTGAACGAGACGGGCTGATATTGAGCAGCCGGAGTCACGAACCGGTTGGACATCATGAGCGCGCTCATCATATCCATGGACTGTGCATGGGCCGAGCCGATGAAGCCGACCGAAGTCATCGTGGCCGCAAGGCACACGATTCTCGTCATTCTCCCCAGCATTGTCATCTCCCCGTATATTTTTATGACGAATGCTTTTCTTATTATTGTCACATTAACTCACATTTTTCGGCGCGAGTACAGCCCCTTCCAGACAAATCCTGCGTAAGTAAGCCCGCCAACAAGACCAAGCAGAGCCAGGGTCATTTCTGCTCTCAGAACTGATAGGTTTCTAGTGAGTTCAGGGAACCACTCCCGTCCTGCCCACAACACAACGGCCAGACTGAGAGACGCCAAGGCAATCACGATGGCGCTGCGGCGGAACCGCGAGTCGATGGCGAAAAACCCGCGTTTGCGGGCAAGGAAGATCACAAGACCAACGTTGATCCATGCGCCAACGGAGGTTGCCAGCGCCAGTCCCACCTGCGCGAAACTGCCCATCAGCGCCACTTTCAGGGCCACATTGGCGGCAATGCCCGTGAGCGAGGCATAGAGCGGCGTCTTGGTGTCCCCGCGCGCGTAGAAGCTGGCAACGGCGCTGCGGATCAGCACGAAAGCCACCAGACCCACCGCGTAGGCCGCCAGTGTCGCGCCAGCCGCCTGAGCGGCAGCCGCATCAAACTTCCCCCGCTGGAACAGCGCGGTCATGATGAGATCCGGGATCAGCAGAAAGGCGACCACGCAGGGCGCGGCCAGCAGCAGGGTAAATTCCATCGCCCGGTTCTGCGCGGCCCTGGCGCCGTCTTCGTCGCCCGCCGCCAGCTTCTTGGCCATCTGCGGCAGCACCACCGTGCCCGCCGCAATGCCGATGACGCCGATGGGAAGCTGGTTGATGCGGTCAGCATAATAGAGCGCCGAAAGCGCGCCGTCCGAGAGGAAGCTGGCGATGATGGTGTCCGCGAACATCGCCACCTGCACGCCCATGGAGCCGATGACCGCCGGGCCAAGCGCCCGGAAGAACTTGCGCGTATCCTCGTCCAGCTGGGGGCGGGCAAGGCCGGGGCCGACGCCCGCGCGGTTGGCCGCCCACCACACCAGCAGGAACTGGGCAAGGCCGGAGGCCAGCACGCCCCACGCGGCAGCATGGCCAACCGTTGGAAACCACTGCCAGCTGACCAGCCCCGCGATCATGCACAGGTTCATCAGCACCGGCGCGGCAGCCGCCGCCGAGAAGCGCTCCACCGCGTTCAGGTTGCCCGCCAGCAGCGTCATGCATGAAATCAGCAGCAGGGACGGGAAGGTGATACGCGTCAGTTCCTCCGCCAGCTGGAACTTGGCCGGATCATCCGTGAAACCGGGGGCGAGCAGGGTGATCAGCCACGGCGTTGCCACCAGCGCCGCGCCCAGAAACACCACCTGCACGATCAGCTGCCACCCGAACACGGAATCGGCGAACCGTCGCGCCGCCTCCGGCCCGCCCTGCGTGCGCACGCGGGTGTAGGCGGGCACATAGGCCGTGGACACCGCCCCTTCGGCAAAGATGGCGCGGAAGTGGTTCGGCAGGCGAAACGCCACCAGAAACGCATCGGCGATGGGCCCGGCGCCCAGCACCGCGGCCATGATGATGTCCCGCACAAACCCGGCGATGCGGCTCAGCATCGTCCAGCTTGCAACCCGGCTGATCTGCTTGCGCATGTGTGTTTCGGTATCCTGCCTTGGGGAGTGGTGCTTCTTGCCCTTAGCGCCTTGGGTTTTGCGGGGACTCAGCCCCCGCGCCCCCGTTACTTACTCAGGCGTGCGCGGCATGAAGGGCGCGGCCCAAAAACGAATGGAGTGCAGGGGGCCAAGACCCCTGCAAAAAATCATTTTGAGAAAACCAGCCCTCACTCAGGGCGAAACGGGCGGCTGAGCAGCGCGCCGATCACGGTGTCCACATCAGCGTCGTGGTAGAGCAGCTGCACAACGGCTTCGGTGATCGGCATGTCTACGCCCAGCTTCTGCGCGGTCTCCAGCAGCACGGGGGCGGTGTAGGCGCCTTCGGCCACGGTCTTGCGCTCGGCGAGGATGTCGTTCATCCGGCGGCCCTGACCGATGGCGTAGCCGAGGCTCATGTTGCGCGACTGGGTGGACGAGCAGGTGAGGATGAGGTCGCCAAGACCGCACAGCCCGGCGAGGGTTTCGTACTGCGCGCCCTTGGCCTTGCCGAAGCGGATCATCTCGGCAAAGCCGCGAGTGATGAGCGCGGCGCGGGCGTTCTCGCCCAGCTGCTTGCCCTCGGCGATGCCGCAGGCGATGGCAAGCACGTTCTTGACCGCGCCACCCACTTCCGCGCCGATGACGTCCGCCGACCAGTAGGGCCGGAAGGTGGGCAGGCCGACGGCGGCGCAGAACTTGCCGCCCAGCGCTTCGTCCGCGCAGGCAAGGGTGATGGCGGTGGGCAGGCCCTTGGCCACTTCCCCGGCGAAGGTTGGACCGGAGAGCACGGCGAGCGGGTGCGCGCCCGCAACGGCGGCGCACACTTCGGTCATCAGAAGGCCGGTGCCCTGCTCGATGCCCTTGGAGCAGAGAACGATGGGCGTCGTCTGCGGCAGGTGGACGGAGAGTTCAGCCAGCGTCGGCCGCAGGAACTGCGCCGGCGTGACGATGAGCAGAGCGTCAACGTCTGCCAGATCCGCAAGCGTGTTGGTGGCGCAAATGGCGGGGTCGAGCGGCACGCCCTTCAGGAACAGGCTGTTCTCGTGGGCAGTGTTGATGCTTTCGGCCACTTCCGGCTCGCGCGCCCAGATCGTCACGCGGCGGCCTGCGCGGGCTGCCACCTGCGCCAGCGCCGTGCCCCACGCGCCTGCGCCCACAATGCCGATCGTCTCAATCGCCGTCATGCCATCCTCTTGTGTTTTCTGCTTACGCCTTCACACCCGCGCCCGGCGCTTTGGGGGCGGATTGGTCCAGCGGCCAGCGTGCCCGTGCGGGAACGTCCAGCGGGTCGGTCAGGCCCAGCTTCAGCCGCTCCAGTCCGGCCCACGCGATCATGGCCGCGTTGTCGGTGCAAAGCCAGTGCGGCGGTGCAACGAAGGGCAGGCCCTTTGAGGTCGCCAGCTCCGTCAGCGCCGTGCGAATGGCGGTGTTGGCGGCAACGCCGCCGCCGACCACCAGTGCCGTCACCTGCGGTGCCATGGCCAGCGCCTTTTTCGTGCGGTCGATGATGCAGTCAACCACCGCCGCCTGGAAGGAGGCGGCAAGGTCAGCCTTGTCCTGTTCCGTCGGCTCAGCGCCCAGTTTCTCCACCTCGCGCAGCACGGCGGTCTTGAGGCCGGCAAAGGAGAAGTGCGGCTCGGCCGTGCCCTTGAGGGGGCGGGGCAGGGGGAAGCGCTTCACGTCGCCGTTGCGGGCGGCCTTTTCCACCCTTGGGCCGCCGGGGAAGCCCAGCTTCAGGAGCTTGGCCACCTTGTCGAAGGCCTCGCCCGCCGCGTCGTCAATGGTGGTGCCGAGACGCCGGAACTGACCGACGCCGCGCACTTCCAGCAGCTGGCAGTGCCCGCCGGAGACGAGCAGCAGCATGTAGGGGAACTCCACGTCAGCCACGAGGCGCGGGGAGAGGGCATGTCCCTCAAGGTGATTCACCGCCACCAGCGGCTTGCCGGCCGCCAGCGCCAGCGCCTTGCCGGTGACGAGACCCACCATCACGCCGCCGATCAGCCCCGGGCCCGCGGTTGCCGCGATCGCGTCGATGTCGTTCAGGGTCAGGCCCGCATCGCTGAGGGCCTGCTGCACCAGCGGGGCCAGTTTGTCCGCATGTGCGCGGGCGGCGATCTCGGGAACCACGCCGCCGTAGGGCCGGTGCTCCTCTTCCTGACCGGCTACAAGATTGGCCAGAATCGTCCGGTCGGAGCGGATGATTGCCGCAGCCGTCTCGTCACAGCTCGATTCGAGCCCTAATACTGTCCACTCACGCGCCATTTCATTCACTGCCAGAGAGCACTATATACCGGCGCACGCTTATCAGAGGTGTTGAGTGACCCCCAAGTCTAAACTCGTCATTGGAACGCGCGGCAGCCCGCTGGCGCTGGCCCAGGCCCACATGGTGCAGGCTGGTGTGGCGGCGCATCTGGGCTGGTCTGCGGAGCAGGTCGAGATCGCTGTGTTCAAGACCAGCGGCGACCGCATTCAGGACAAGCCGCTGGCGGAATTCGGCGGTAAAGGCCTGTTCACCAAGGAGTTGGACGAGGCGCTGCTCGATGGCCGCATCGATCTTGCCGTCCATTCCATGAAGGACGTGCCGACCCGTCTGCCGGGCGCAATGATCCTCGCCGCCATTCTTCCGCGCGAAGATGTGCGCGATCGGCTGATCGCCCCCAACGCAAAATCTGTGGAAGATTTGCCGCACGGCGCGCGAATCGGCACCTCCAGTTTGCGGCGCGGCGCGCAAATGAAGCTGCTGCGGCCTGATTTTGTCATCGTCCCCTTCCGCGGCAACGTGCAGACCCGGCTCGATAAGCTGGCCCGCGGCGAGGCGGACGCCACCCTGCTGGCCGCCGCCGGGTTGCGCCGCTTGGGGATGGATCACGTGGGCGCGGCTGTCTCGATCGAAGCCATGCTGCCCGCTCCGGCTCAGGCCGCCATTGGCGTGACCGTGCGCACGGGCGATGAGTTCGCCCAAAGCGCGGTTGCCGCCATGAATCATGCGGAGACGGCGCTGTGTGTCGCCGCCGAGCGGGCGTTCCTTGCCCGGCTGGATGGCTCCTGCCGCACGCCCATCGCGGCGCTGGCAACGCTTCAGGCAGACGGCACGGTGCTGATGAAGGGGCAGGTCTTGACGCCTGACGGCTCGCACCATGTGGAGGGCCAGTCGCAGGGCGCGCCAGAA
>NZ_DATBUP010000036.1:0-39790 GCF_036515995.1 Pedomonas sp.
AGTCGGGCGACTGGTATCGTGAACAGGACGAAGCTGATCATGAAGCCGGGACCGCCGATGAGCCCCATCAGGGAGTCGCTGGCGCCAAATTCCGCCTTGATCGCGGGGATCAGGATAGAGAACAGGTGTCTGTCTGCATAGCTGATCGTATTGACCAACAGCATTAAAAGCAGGATGTAGATGGCGTAGGCCGAACTTCGGCCAGGAGCGGCATCGGCCGCTGTCTCGTGTGCTGATGGCATCTCAGCTTCCCTCCCCGGAAACGTTAAGCCACTTGTTTTTTGTGATGGCATGCCAATGCGGCGGCCATGTCAACGGTCGTGTTCGCCCAGAGCTTGCAACCTATGGAATTCGTCGTGTTTCCCGGACGGTGCCGGTGGCTGCTAGAGGTTCTGCAAAATCGATCGGACGCCTGATGCGGCACGGCGCGCACGCTCGGCTTTGGAGATGCCGGAGTGCAGGGCGTCGTGCTGTGGCACCTCCACACTGGCCCGACACGTTCGAGGCAATGCTCGCGCAAAACCTGCAGGATCAAGCGCGCCCTCGCCGGGCAGCATACGCTGAGCTGATGCTTCGAATTCCCGTTGTTCGGGGTCGCAGGTGGCGCGCCCGTCGCAGAACTGTCCGTAAAGAATGAACTCGGGCGCAGCTCCGGCCAAATCCTGCAAGCTGCCGCCGGAGCGGACCAGGTGCAGCAAGTCGACATTGACGCCGACGTGGTCCGGCTTGTTCACCCTCGTTACAAGGCCGAGCGCCTGCTCGAGCGTCTTGACCTGCGACGACGGGAAAAATTCCAGAACGACATTGAGCCCGTATTCGCCGGCGAGCTCGCAGAATGCGGAAAAATTCTCGATCTGTCGATTGGGATCCCGGTCGTAATTCAGGACGTTGACGGCCCATGCATCGAGACCGGCTGCGCACTCCAGCGCTGGTCGGAATGCGGCGATTTCACTGCGGCCGGTAAGCGTGAAGGGGTAGGCGATATCAAGCCCAATCTCCAGATCACGCATGCGCGCCCTTGTTTCGCGGAACTCAGTCGATCCGGTATGCATGTCGAATTGCGGCATGTCCGGCAGGACGGACATGGGTTCCAGAAAGGCGCAGACCGCCTGGCAACCCGCGTCTGCTGCGGCTTCCACCAGTTGCGAGGGGGTTGTGTCGACAACCGTCAGGTGATCAAGCGCGAGCCTGGCACTGGTCGCGGAATGCATACTTCAGCCTCTACTCTTGGCGAAGAAGGCCGGAGCGGCGCCGTCTGCATGGCAGATGCATGCCGTGCCGCTCCGGTGTCAGGGTCAAGCGGCCTGAAGCTGGCGCAGTTCTTCCGCGTTTAGCTTGAGGGCAACAGCCTTCACGCTTTCGCGGATCTGCTCCGGACGGCTGGCGCCGAAGATCGGAACGGTCAGGTGCGGCTGCGATGTCAGGTAGGCCAGCGCGACTTCATTGATCGTGGCGCCGTGCTTCTTGGCCAGGTCCTGCACGGCCTTGAGGCGCGCATCGTTGGCCGGGTGGTCATGGCGGGCGCGCAGGCCTTCCGGCACGGCATCAACACCGCCGGCGTCGCGCTTGCTGAAATACCCGCCGCTCTGCGCTGCATACGGGATCATGGGCATTCCATCAGCGTGCAGGGACTGGAAGCCGTCCTCGTAATAGCACTGGTAGCCCTGCTGGGCTGCGTTCTCACGATTGGGAACGGCCAGACCCCAGAAGGGCTGGCAGGCGACAAAGCCGTCATGGCCGATGGAAGCGGCATAGGCATTGGCTTCACGAATGCGCTCGGCCGTCCAGTTGGATGCGCCGAAATAGCGAATGCGGCCAGCCTTCTGGTGCTCGATGAGGGCGTCAATGATTGGCTGGACGGGAGCTGCCGGGTTGTCGGCATGGAGCCAGTACAGGTCGATGGTGTCGACGCCCAGATGCTCGAGACTTTCCTTCAGGTCCTGCTCGAGGTCAGCCGGGGTGACGCGGTTGCGCCAGTCGCCCACGCGCATGTCGAACTGGCAGCCCTTGGTGGCAATGATGACATCGCTCCGGTTCTTGCCTTTGAGCCATGCGCCGATCGCGCGTTCGCTCGCACCTGCCGGGGCATCGGGTATCCAGTCGCCGTAGGACCGGGCGGTATCAAGGAAGTTGCCGCCCAGTTCGACGAACGTGTCCAGAATTTCGTTGGTGCGGCCCTGATCGATCGCTGTGCCCAGCATGTTGGTGCCGTAGCAGAGCTGGCTGACCGACAGATCTGTCTTGGGGAGTGTGACCTTGGCGAGCATGCAGTCCTCTCTCGTTATCAGTGCTTACTTACTTGTTAGCTACAGCGCTTCCGATATGTCTGCAAGCGATACTGCGCAACTGGAAGGGCCGTAGTCTCTGCGTTTCGTATCCACGCATTTTAAGTGCTGAAAAAATACGTGGATAGGCGGGCGCAACCGTATCGGGACTGGCCCTTGCGATTGCGCCTCAAAGGGAAAGCGGGGCTGAGCAATCAGCCTGCGTTTGACCAAGTAATAAAGCGGCTGTTGTCGGTCAGTTCATGCGGCTTTCTACCCGTCTTGGCCAGATGCTGGGACATGATTTTGATCGACGGATCGAGCGGCCAGACGAGTTCGATGACGCGGTCGTACTCCGTCCGTGCAATTTTCCAGACGCCATCTTCCCGGCGGTACTCATCCTTGTAGATGGCCGTGCCAATGGTGTGGGACTTGGCTTCAAGGGAAATAAAGATGTCTTCAAGATACCAGATGCCGGTTGCCGTATCCTCGCCCGTCAGCGTGATATCCGGCATGTGGCCATGGTGCATCGCGACGGAATCCGCGTTGAAGCTGTTGGCTAGAAACTCCAGCATGTTGTCTTTGCCGGTCAGATTTACACGGTAACCGCCGCCGCGGTAATCCACATAAACATCGTCCGTGAACAGGTTCGCCAGCAGGCCCATGTCGGCCGTGTCGATCCCGCGATAATAGCGATGCTTCAGTGTGCGAATGTCTTCCAGATCAGACAGTTGCTGGAGCGTGTACGCCATGTTCTTCTCCCCAGAGCCGGGCGGGCTCTCCTGATTTCATATTATTCGTTTGGCGATAATCACGGTGGATCCGATTATGCCGCAGGGGAGTGTCCAGCAAATGCGTAGAAAAGTAAAGCGTTGGCAACGCATAAGAATGGGATTACGATGCCGAAGCGTTAAGAATCGCTTCTGGGGGGCATCGAGCAGGGGGCAGACAGACGATACGGCCGTTCGAGCAGCACGCTTTGGACACGTCTGCTCCATGGCGCTTGGACGTCGCCGCGTCGGAGGTGGGCGCTATCTGCGTCGGCCGTGGTCTGTATCATCACCGAGTATTTGAAGAGCTGCCAGAGGCAACCGGCAAAATGAAGGTTATGGAACATGAGTATCGGGCTTGAGGGAAAAGTTGCAATCGTCACCGGCGGAACGCGCGGCATCGGCGCGGTGATCGTTCGCCGGCTGCTTGCGGCCGGCTGCGAGGTTGTCACCTGTGGCCGCAATGAGCCGGAGAGCCTGCCGGAAGTGAACGGGCGTCGCGCCTCATTCCAGGCTTGCGACATCCGCAAGGCCGAGCAGGCTCAGGCGTTGGTGGAGGCCACCGTCGCGCAGCATGGCCGTCTTGATATCGTCGTGAACAACGCCGGTGGTTCGCCGCATGCAGATGCCGCAACTGCGAGCCCGCGTTTCTCTGAAGCGATTCTTGCTCTCAACCTGCTGGCACCGCTGCATGTATCCCAGGCGGCTTATCCGCACCTGCGGGAGGCCAAGGGGGCCATCGTTAATATCGCCAGTGTGGCTGCCGTACGGCCGTCGCCAGGCACCGCTATTTATGGCGCGGCCAAGGCCGGCCTTGTCAGCCTGACCAAGAGTCTGGCGCAGGAATGGGGGCCGGACGTTCGCGTCAATGCAATCATTGTGGGCCTGATCGAGACCGAAACTGCCGAGCAGACCTATGGCACGGACCGGGCGCAGGAGCGGATTGCCAATTCGCTGCCACTCAAGCGGATGGGGCGCGGCGAGGATATTGCCGATGCCGTGGTTTATCTTTCCTCGTCGATGGCGGCCTATGTCAGCGGCGCCGAGCTTGCCGTTCATGGCGGCGGCGAGCGACCGCTGTTCCTGGAAATTGTTGCGGAGGAGGCGCGTTGACGGACCTGGGGCATAGGGTTCGGCGTCGCGCACGGAATGTCCTGGCATCTGCCCTGCTCACCGAGGTGTTCCGGTGAGAGGGCAGGGTATGGATGACCTCGATCAGCGTATCGTCGCCAAGCTTGCTCTGGATGCCCGGGTTTCGAACCGCCAGATCGCTGCGGATCTGCAGGTTGCCGAAGGCACGATCCGCAGCCGCATCAAGCGGCTGCAGGCTGAAGGTCTGATCCAGTTCTCTGTTGTGACGGACTACCGCCTGGCCGGCTCCCCCAATCTCGTCATGATCGGGATTCAGGCGGAGCCCAGCCGGGTTTCGGCTCTGGCGAAGGAGCTGGCGGAATTACCGGAAATTAATTGCGTCGTGGTCTTGCTGGGCCGCTACAGCGTGCTGGCCATGGGATTGTTTGTCAGCATCGAGCAACTCAATGAACTGATCAACGAAAAGATCCGGGTGCTGGACGGCGTTCGAGGTGTCGAGACGTCGATTTCGGTCGAGAACTTCAAATACAACTTTGGTGTTGCTCGAATTACCAGCAAGGCTGAAGCGCCAGAGGAGGACTGATGCGCCGGATTGTAACCGGGACAACAAACGGCCGCTCGCATCTTCTCAGTGTGGAGGCTGTGCCAGAGACAGCATGGAGCACGCTTTGGTCCACCCAGCCGGATGCGCCGTTGGGTTTGGATAATGGCTTGCAGCCGGGTGGTTTTCCAGCTGGCCCCGGTCATACAAACTGGGCGATCGTGAGCCTGCCTCCCGTTGAGCAAATGCGCGCAGCCCTGGCGGCTGGCGCACCGGGTGCGGATCCGGAAGGCTTCCACCTCACCAATACAATCGATTACGTGGTGGTTCTGGACGGGGCCGTCACGCTGAAGCTGGACGACGAAGAAGTTGTCGTGCAGCCGGGTGATCTTGTGGTTCAGCGCAATACCAATCATGCGTGGCACAACCACAATGAACATCCGGTGCGCTTGCTGGCCTTTATGGTGGGTGTCCCAGCCTGATTTCAGAAGGAAAGGGGAAGCGCCGCCTGGCACTTCCCTTCCCAATTATTGCGCTGAGAACTAGCGAACCCGCGGACGCGGGAGCGGCGCACCGCGGCGCATGGTCTCGATGAACTTATCAAGCGGTGCGGGCTCGGCCACCGGCGTGTCGCTTGCCTGGCCGCCGCGTGACCAGAACTCTTTCCACGACGGCATCAGGTCATGATAGCTGCCGTGATAGGGCGGAACGCCCGGCCAGCGCATCTTGCGGTCACCAATCGGCGGCTTGTTCAGGTCGGTCGCATACCAGTAGAGCGGCAAGCGGCGGCGGAAGTACCAGCGCCCGTCAATCCGTTCGTACTTGTCGAAGTACATCATCTGCATGATGACCCAGTCCGCGCCGCATTCGTGCTCGTTCTTCGAGTAGACGATGCCCTGGGCGTTGTCCGGGTCGTCAAAATCGATGATGTGCCCGCCGATGTGGTGCGAGGTGCCGTCGAACTGCTGGCCGAGCGTCTCGTCGAACCAGTCGCGCATTGCCTTGCGGCCGAACTGATCCTTGCCCACCTTCACGTCGGCCGGAAACAGGTTGACCAGCGCATCGGTGTCGCGCATGTCGAGCGCCAGCGCGTACTTGGCCGGAAGCTGCCGGATCTGGTCCAGCGACTCCAGGCGATCAAGACGGCTCAGAATATCAGACTGATCGCTCATATCTCACCTTCAGAGGAAATACGCGCCGCCATTGACGGTGACGACCGAGCCGGTGGCAAACGAGCCATCAGAACCTGCGAGGAAGGCAACTGCTGCTGCGATTTCCGACGGATCGGCAAGGCGCTTCATCAGGCTGTCGTTGGCGATGGCCTGCTTGGTCTCCTCCGGAATGCCGATGTAAATCGGCGTCTCCGTTGCGCCCGGCACCACGGCGTTGACGCGAATGCCGCGATCTGCCAGCTCACGTGCCTGTGCACGTGTCAGGCCGAGTACTGCGGCTTTTGCAGCGCAGTAGGGCAGCGGGCCGTTGCCCTGCACGGCGGCAGTGGAGCTGATGTTGACGATGCTGCCCTTGGTGCCTTCCTCGACCATCAGACGGACCGCTGCGCGCGAGCAGCGGAACACGCCGTTCAGCGTCACGTCCATGACCTTCAGCCAGCCGTCATCGCTGCAGTGAATGGTCTGGTCAGCATAGGAGGTCGGGGTCTCGCCTGCCGCGATCTGCGCATAACGCTCGCCCATCCCGGCATAGTATTTGTCCATGCCGTCGCCCGGTGCCGAGCCGATGCCGGCGTTGTTGACCAGAATGTCGACGCCGCCGAATTCCGCCTTTACCCGTGCGAACGCTGCATCAACCGATGCCGTATCCGTCACGTTGCAGCCAACGCCGATATGCGGTGCGCCGCCGAGGGCGGCATTGGCCGCCGCCTCGTCCAGATCCAGCACCGCGACCCGTGCGCCTTCGTCCGCCAGGCGCTTGGCGATGGCCTGACCAATGCCGCGTGCGCCTCCCGTGACGACAGCGCGCTTACCTTCTGCTCTGAGCATTGCTCTCTCTCCCTCAGCCCGGCATGTAGAGCTGTGCGGCCTTGCCGCCGTCGACATCGAGGCAGACGCCATTTACGAAGCTGGCATCGTCCGACAGCAAGAAGCGGATGGCGCCCGCAATCTCTTCCGGTCGACCGGCCCGGTTTGCCGGGATGGAGGACTCAACAGCCGATTTTGCTGCGGGCTGCGTCTTGAAGAATTCCTCGTTGGCCGGGGTCAGCACCATGCCCGGGGCCAGGGCGTTGACGCGCACGCCATGCGGCGCTGCTTCCATGGCGGCAACTCGGCTGAAGTGAATCAGCGCGGCCTTGGAGGCCGAGTAGGCGCCCATGCCGGTCATGGCGCGGCGGCCGTTGGTGGAGGCGATATTGACGATAGCGCCTGACTTCTGCGGCAGCATGATGCGCAGTGCAGCGCGGGTGCCGACCAGGATTGCATCCGCGTTGGTCGCGAACGTGGAGCGCCAGTCTTCGTCGGTGATGTTCACAACCTTGCCGATGGTGGTCTTGGCTGCGTTGTTGACGAGGCCGTCCAGGCGACCGTGCCGCTGAGCGACATCATTGATGAGACGATCGAAAGCGACTCCGTCAGACACGTCGAGCTGTGCGGTTTCAACCGACCCGCCTGCAGCGCGAATGGCGGCTTCCGCCTCGGCCAGCGGCTCCGGCCGACGAGCGACGAGGACGACGTGTGCGCCGTCAGCAGTCAGACGGTCGGCAGTTGCACGCCCGATGCCGTCGCTCGAGCCTGTGACGATTATGACCTTGCCTTGCATCTTCGATCCTTCCCCAAGGTGGCAATTATGCCCGAAATTAGTACGCAAATGGTGGTGGTTTCGGGTGTTATAGACGCGATATGCGTATGATGCCTGCTGTTTTTTGTGCGTCAAGTCAATTAAACGCCGGCGGGCCTTGGCCCGAGGGCGAATGCGCCCACCCTCAAGGGTATGATCGCTGCTCAGAGGGGGCGCCTGCCCGTCGCTGCCATTCTCATGCAGCCTTCGCCCGCACGGAGGTGATGGCCCAGATGCAATGATTCCCAGGACAGGCGGCATTTTCGAATGAAATTCGAAAAATATTGCCGGCCTTTTGGCGAAGCGCTATCCTGCTTGCAAAGATAGAAGGGGAGGAGCCAGTCCATGTTCGATGATATTGCAGCCCGCATTCGGCCAGTTGCCGAACCGGTCATTCTGGAAAGCGCCTATACCCAGGATCAGCATGCGCGCCTGATCGATATGGTTCGCCGCAACGGCCCGTGGAAGACGATCCTGTCGCAGCACTTCGCATCGGCCGAGGAGGTTGTCGCCACCATGTCCGGCTCGATGCCGGAAGGTGTGAAGCCGACGTTCGACATGTTTCTGACGCCGAACTTCAGGGGTTACATCGCCAAATACGGCGCCTGCCTGTATCCCGAACTGGAAGACTGCTTTTACAACAGCGACTTTCTGGCGCGCGCGAAGGCATACTGGAAGGCGGACTACGCCACGCCCGAAAACATGCTGTTCAACATCAACGGGGCCTGCCACAGTACGGATCCGGCCCACCTCGATGCAACCGAGTTCCGCGGGATCAATCAGGCAAACTCGCCGATCTGGCTGATGAACACCATGACCAAGTCGGGCCTGTTCAGCAACTGGATCATGAAGAAGGCGCAGGTCATCGCCTGGTATTACCAAGGCACGATCGGCGGCGGCTTCACCTACTGGCCGGAAGGGCCGCATGCGCAGCCCAAGCGCATCCCGGCTCCGATGTGGGGCCGTGCCGTCGTGGTGCAGAACGAGATGATGTACCACCGGGCCGAGCCCAATGGCCCGGTTGACCAGCGCATGCCGAAGGGGCTGGCGTTCGACTCGGTTTTCGAGGCCGATCCGGACGTTGCCGATGGCTGGCGCATTCGCACCGGAAGCGAGGTCGTACAAAAGGTGCCGGCATCGGAGATGCGCTTTCTGGTGCACTGGGGTGCGGCCGTTTATGCGGACTACGCCGAACTGAAGGCAGTGATGGAGCATACGGATGACCTGACGCATGATCAGGTCTTCGATACCTTCATCAAGGACCTGCGGGCGCGCGGCTACTCCGTCGACGTGCCGAGCAATCCGCTGCGCGACACCGCGTTTATTTCGCTTCTGAACAAGGTCTACGATCCGGGCTTGCCGCGTATTTACCCGCCCGAAGCGCCGGGGCCGCACCAGCTGGCCGCCTGAGGCGCAGGGCAAAGCCTGCTCCACGAGCACGATGTCGGGGGCGGATACCGCTCCCGACATCATCTCGTTCTGTTGGTGCGGGAGGGGCCTTGCGAAGCTGGACCTAGCGCTTGACAGAAGGGGATGGCGGCAGAGCTTCCTCGCGTTCGGCTGCGACAGCCTGCAGGATGAGCCGGAGACTGTCTTCCCAACTGCCGTATTGAGTATCGTCCGTGAAAGTTTCGATGTGGCGTTTCAGGAGCGGCAATTCCTCGTCGGATCGACTGTTTATCGCCTTGCAGGCCGCAGCCGAATATGACGTGCCGTTTGCGGCCAAGGCCCGCGCATGTATGGCCGTTGCGGCGCAGCCAAGGACAAGCTGTCCGACGACCCGCAGCAGTTGTACGGCCTCTTGCGGTGTGAAGCCGCGCTCCGTCAGCGCCGACATCCATGCTTCGGCACTATCGATCTGCGCTTCCGGGCCAAGGCCCCCTTCCAGGAAGCTTGCTATCAGCTGGCTGTTGGACGTCAGCATCTCGTAGAGGCCGCGGGCATAATCGGAAACATAGTGTGCCCAGTGTTGCCCTCTGTCTTCCGGAAAACCATGCTGATGAGCCGCGCGGATCGAGGCGAAGCGCACCAGCTCTTCCCGGTTCTTCACGTAGCTGTACAGCACGGCAACGCCAACGCCCAGCCGGCTCGCCACAGCAGCCATGGTCAGGTTGTCCAGCCCCAGCTCGAGGGCGGCATCAAGCACCTGGTCCAACGCCAGCCGCCGGGGGCGGCCGACGCTGCGGACGGCTTGGTGTTTGCTTCTGGCTGCGGGAGCGTCTGTCATGGCGTTTAGATTTCAGACACACCAGCCCGCATCAAGTAAATTCTGGATGACTTCCGGTGTGTCCCAGCCTTTCGGGCCGCCTTGGATAGGGCAACACCGGCTTTTATTAAACTGATCGGTATTTTAAAGCTTCAACTGCGGGGCGTTTCAGGACAATAATCGTGTCACCGCCGCATGCATGCATTCAGGAGATGTATTGCGAGGAGGAAGAACAGGGCACGGGCGGGCTTGGGACAATCCGCGACAGGATCCTGCTGTTCAGGTGGATCTTGCCGGCGGCTGCTGGGGCGCAGCTTGCTGTCCGCGGTGCAAGTCACACTGTATCGACGGTTTAAAAAAGCCGGCTCAGGAAGAGGAGACTTTCAAGGTGAGCGACATGAATAAAATAGAAGATCTGCCGAATGCGACCCAGGCCATCCTGATCGACCAGGACATGAGTGGCCCTGCTCCGGAGCATATCGCGGCGGTTTTCAAACGATATGCAGAGCTGTTCACGGCCGCGGATGCCGAAGGAATTACCGCCTTGTACGCAGCTGACGCAGTGGTGCGAGACCCGGTTACAGGCCCGGGCGTGCGCGGCTCAAAGGAGATCCGTGAGTGGTATCAGCGTGCATTTGATGTCACCGGGCGCATGGTCATGGAACTGGAGGGCGAGGTGCGAGTTGCCGGGCGTCACGGCGCTGCGGCCTTCGTCGTACGGGCGGTCGACCAATCCGCACCGTTTCGCAGCGATACGCTGGACGTGATGGTCTTCAACGATGACGGTCTCATCGTCTCCATGGATGCCTATTGGGGGCCGACGAACATTCATCAGCTTTGAGGCGGGAATGCGCCACGGGACAACCAGACCTGGGGCAACAAAAAAGGGAAGCGACGGGCCTTGGCCGTCGCTTCCCTTCTTCTTATGCCAAGAGGCTTAGCTGCTCTTTCGGCCGCGTCCCGGCTTATTCGGGTAGTGCATAGGCGACAATGGCATCGGTTACCTTGGTGCCCAGGTATTTGTGGCCGCCAGCGGCAATCACGACATACTGGCGTCCGTTCTTGCGCAACCTGTAGGTCATCGGCGTCGCCTGGCCGCCACCAGGAAGCCGTGCTTTCCAGACAACCTCGCCGCTGTTGATATCATAGGCGCGCAGGAAGTTGTCGGTTGAGGCGCCAATGAAGATCAGGCCCGATGCGGTAATGACCGAGCCCCCCATGTTGGGCACGCCGATCTTGAACCAGAGCGGGAAGGGCGCGGTATCTCGAGTCGTGCCAAACGGGACATCCCAGAGCACCTTGCCGGCCTTGAGGTCAATGGCGGTCAGCTTGCCCCACGGCGGCGCATTGCAGGGTGCGCCGAATGGAGAGAGCAGCGGCTCCATCTTCAGGCCATAGGGCGCGCCGAATGTTGGCAGCATGCGCTCGCCTGCCTTCAGCAGCTTATCCGTTTCCTCCCGTGGCACCATCTGCATCTTTGCCGCCATGTGGGTAGTGTTGGCGATCAGAATGCCCCGCTGGGGATCGATGGAAACGCCGCCCCAGTTGGAAGCGCCCATGAAGCTCGGCCAGTTGATCCACCCGCGGGTGGACGGCGGGGTGAACATGCCTGCGTAATCCAGTCCGCGGAACTGCTCGCGGCACTTGGCCCGATCATAGGGCGTAAAACCCCACATGTCGTCTTCCGTCAATTCCGGCTTACGAATGACGAAGGCCGGGTTGACTGGGAACGGTTGGGTGGGGGCCAGAACTTCGCCCGGCAGTTTGCTCTGGGGCACCGGGCGCTCTTCGACCGGGAACAGCGGCGTGCCGTCGCGCCGATCCAGAATGAAAATGTGACCTTGTTTGGTCGTCTGGGCCAGGGCAGGGACTGGGCCGTTATCCGTCGGCAGGTCGAAAAGCACCGGTTGGGCCGGAATGTCGTAATCCCAGACGTCCTTGTGCACGGTCTGGAAATGCCAGCGCACCGCGCCGGTGGTCGCATCCAGCGCAACGACCGAGCTGGCATAGTGGTCGAGACCGTTGCGGATGTAGGAGACGTGATCAGGGGCCGCATTGCCCATGGGCACATAGACCAGGTTGAGGTCCGGGTCTGCTGCCATCGGGGCCCAGGAATTCGGCGTCGCGCGGACGAACGGTTCGTTCTCCTTGGCGAACTCGGCATCCGTCATGCCGGGCGGCAGGGGATTCCACGCCCAGGCCGGTGCGCCGGTGTGCAGGTCAAAGGCGCGTATGGCGCCTGCAGGCACGTCGACGCGCATGTTATCGGGGATACGGCCGTTGACAATGATCTTGTCGCCAACGACCACCGGCGGCGAGGAAATGGCCAGGTCGCCTCGCTCGGTCTTGCCCAGACCCGGCTTCAGATCGAGGATGCCGTCCTGCCCAAAGGAACTGCAGCGCTTGCCCGTGGCCGCGTCCAGCGCCATCAGGCGGCCATCCAGCGTGCCGGCATAGATGCGGCCGGCGCAGGCCTCGCCCTGCGGCACAGCCTTATCGCGCGCGTACGTGACGCCGCGACAGTTGAGCAGGTAGGTGCTGAAGTTGTCAGACTTCGGATCCGTCGCCCAGATTTCTTTGCCGGTTTCCGGATCAACTGCTGCGATCCGCCCCGTGCCGGCGCAGACATACATGCGGTCTTCCGCAATGATCGGCGTGACCTCCAGCGTGGGCGACAGGCCCTCCGGCGCCTCTACAGAGCCGACATGGTAGGTCCAGGCAGGCTTCAATGCCCAGACGTTGTCCGGTGTGATCTGTGTAAGCGGTGAATAGCGGCTGCCGCCTGCATCGCCGCCCCAGGTTTCCCATCCAGCGGTGGGACCGCTGTAGTCAACGGCGGGTTTGGCGCGGAACCAGTTCTGAGGCTCGTGCTCGATGCCGACCCATGCGATGGCTGCAATAGCGGCAAGAGCCGTCGCAAACGTCAGCAAGCGCTTTGCGCGCTTGGGCTTGTTTGGCTTGTTTTCCCTGTCCAGAGCGACCTGGTCACGCTCAGCTTGATCGTTTGGCATTGCCCTCAACCTGTTCATTCAGGCACGTCCCGGCGGCTTGGCCGAACGTGATCCCCCCGTTTTTGTTCTGTCGCAGCCTGGATCAGGCGCAGCAGAGGGATTGCCAGCATACCCTCCCCGTAGGCAAGGGTGGCGAGAGGGGAGCAAGAGTTAAAGCTCACGAAACTGGCAGGATCATTGGGCAGCCTGACGGGCGGACCCCCGCCGAAAGCCGACGCACGCCAGCAGGTTCTCCCGCCCTGCTGGCGCATGCGCGTAAAATGGTCAGGCAAGTCCCGGCTTGTCCGGATCAACATGAAGACGAGCAAGGGTGCTTAGTGCGCCGCCCCGGGTTGTGATGCGGTCCAGCACCTTGATATCCGTCCGCCACGCCTTGTGCGTGATATCGAACACCTGATAGCCGCGCTGGCTGTTGAACAGCTTGCAGTGGGGATTTTGGGTCGGCATGTCGCGCCAGTCGGACGGCAGGGGCTGCCCATCGCCATCCGAACTGATCGATGTGCAGACGAATTCGGTGGCAACAGCGGGGCCATCCAGCGCGTCATCACGCACCGGAACGTTACCGGCATGGTGCTTGTGCACGTCTCCGGTCGCAACGACAACATTGGTCAGCCCGCGGTCCGTAATCTGTCCGACGAGCCGTTGGCGAGCCTCTGGATATCCGCTCCAGCTATCCATGTTGGTCGTACCGGCCTTGCGCGTGATCGGATACCGCATCGGCATGACCATCACCTGCTGCGCCAGCAGGTTCCAGCGATGGTTCGTGCTAAGACCCTCGCCCAGCCATTGCTCCTGCTCGGCGCCGAGCAACGTGACGGGGCCGGCCTCGTCAGCGGCGCGGCAGGGCTTCGTCTCGTTCTCTCCGCACTTTTGATCTGTGCGGTACTGGCGGGTGTCGAGCACATGTATGCGCAGCAGATCGCCATAATCCAGACGCCGGAACATTTTCAGCCGGCCACCGACAGGAAGCTGTGAGCGACGCACAGGCAGGTTCTCGTACCACGCCTGCATTGCAGCGGCCCGGCGCAACAGGAAGAATTCCGGCGGTGTGCCGTCCTGATCGATATCTGCCGCCCAATTGTTATCAACTTCGTGATCATCGTACGACATCACGAATGCAGCGGCGGCATGGGCTGCCCGCAGATCGGGGTCGCTCTTGTAAAGGGCGTAGCGGCGGCGATAATCGTCGATCGTATAGATTTCATCACCGATATGCGCCCGGATGCGGCCCGCTTTACCGGGGTTTCCTGTACCTTCGTAGATATAGTCGCCGTAATGGAAGACGGCGTCGAGATCCGACTCCTGCGCCATGTGCTGGTAGGCGGTGTAAAACCCGGCTTCGTAATGCTGGCATCCGGCAACTGCCAGGCGGACGTGTTCGACATGCGCTCCACCTGCCGGCGCGGTCCGTGCGGTGCCCACCGGGCTGACTTCGCCGGCTGCGTGGAATCGGTACCAGTAGCGGCGTCCTGGTTTCAGGCCGGCTGCCTCGACGTGCACCGCATGGCCCAGTTCAGGCCTGGCCTGCGTCTCGCCGCTCTGGGCAATGGTGCGAAAACTGTCGTCTTCTGAAATTTCATATTTCACCGGCACGACATTCATCGGCATGCCGCCGTGCTCGTCGAGCGGGCGAGGCGCTAAGCGGGTCCAGAGCACGAAACCATCGGGATAAGGATCACCGCAGGCAACGCCCAACGTGAACGGGTATGCGCCCAGCCCCTTTGCCCACACGGAATAGGGCGCAAGGCCAGAGAACAGGGCGAGGCTGCCAGTGGCTTTCATCAGAAAGCGGCGATCAACTTGCATTGGAAAACGTCCTTGCCGAACAAGAATGGGGAGTGACGAAATGCCGAGCGGTCCGCTCGCGGGTCACGATGAGCTGAAAAACATTGGATATTTTATTATGCGCCCCAGAGCATCCAGCGGTGCCTGACCGGCTCGTCCGCCGGCGCCTTCTTTCCCTCAGCCACTCACGCACAACAAAGCAATCGCGGCGAGTTGCGACATTTTCTTTGGTCTCATGCGCGGAACCACGGACGGGGCTCTCCTCCGCTGCGGCAGCTGCACGCATTCCTAAGCGAGCTGTGGACAGTTCGCCTCTTGCAGTCCGGGAGCATGCAGCCGCTCTCAGCTCCTTGGCCCGCCCACGCGGGAACATGCTGAATAGCGTCCGGCCCTTTGCCGCTATTCTTTCCGGGCACCATAAACCGAGCAACGTCGCACTCCTGGGTTACAGATGGATGCGACTGCTGATGGCAGATTGATGTTTCGGTTTTATGATAGAGTGCAGGGAAGAATATATTTGAAAATTATCCTGAGACAGCACAGGGACTGAACAATCGACAAACAGAGAGCAAAATGCCCGCAGGCAGCCGCTCCGCCGGCTTGCTGAGAGGCAACAGGTCGGTCTCAGAATAATCGGCAGCAAGAGAGGAATGTGACGCTGCTTACTCGAAAGGCGGGCCGACCGGCTGGCCTCCAACATAAACTTGGCGGCGCGCAACGGGGCGTATCTCCACCTGTCCGGCCTTCAGGGCAGCGGCCTGTTGCTGCGTGCTTGCCGCAAGCGCCTCCGGATCGCGGGTGTCATAGGTCACGTTGCGCCATATCCCGCCGTCCTGCCGCCACATGTTGACCGTGTGGAGAGTGACGACGATTGCCTCGCGGCTGCCAGCTTCATGCAGGACGACGCAGGGTGCATTCAACCCGCAAGCGTCGTGGCTTGTCAGCTGCTTCTTGAAGTCTGCAGGCAGTTCTGACCCTTTTGGAAGGACCGTCAGGTCTTCCTCTTTAATCGCTGGCCGGGATGGCTCGAAGGTTCTCCATCTGGTTTCCTGCCGCAACGCATGGGCCGCTGAATCACGGATAACAGGGGTAGCGCCTTCTCTTGCCAGAGTTTCAAGTGCGCGAATACCGGCAGGCCCGAAATCGAACCGCAGTGCCTGCCAGTCGAATTCGTCTGGAGATACGCCCCCACTGGTAAGCCGCTTCAGCTGATTGCCAGCCGAGAGCGCGCTGAAATTGATCAGCGGGGTTGAAAGAACAAGGACCAGCCCGCACAGGGCGAAAGCCAGCTTGAGGTTGGCCGACCGGAGCAGCGCAGCCGGCTCCATCCGCCTGCGGATAACGGCTACGAGGTAGGCAATGCCGTAAACGCAAGCGATTCCGATGAAGACGATCGCCCATAGGCGGTCCGGAGTCAGGCCATGCTGGTTGATACGGGCCAAGGTTGAGACGGCGGATATGACGCCCAAAGGCAATATGGCGACGCTGAGGGCAATTGTGCTGGCTCTCAGCGCTGTGTGGCGTCCTTCATGGGCGGGACCGGCGCCGATCACGGCATTGATCAGGCTGAATGCGCCGATAACGCAGGAAAGCAGGATTGGCGTTGTTGATTTTGTCGCCTCCCATAACGGAGCGAGCCCGGTAAAGGGAAGCGACGAGAGAAACAGAATGAGGCCGATTGCCAGAACTGGCGCAAGGACAGAGAGAATCGTCGTGACGACGCGCTGTATCAGGTGGAGCACCGGTTCGCGGTCGCGCAGGACGCCAGCAGCGGCTCCAAAGGCCGCACCGGTGAGAACGTAAGCCGCCCACGTCTTATCAAGCAGGTCGCTCAGCAGGTCGATGCCGATCAGCTCGAACAGCGCCGCCAGAAGGAAGGCCATCAACCACACGATGCCGACGAACACCCAGGCGGCACACCATAATATGACGTTCATCCAGGCGCGGTTATGGACGTTGTAGTAGGATAGAGCTTCGCCCGCCCTGCGATCGCACCAAGCCTGAAAAAGCGGAGCAGCAAGTGTTACTGCCAGCGCCGCGCAGACAATACGCCACGGCTCGTCATAGGCCACGGTGTCGAAGGGGCCATTCCAGTAGGTTGCGCAGGCAATGATCGCGCCAGCCGCGACGGAAAAAACAAGGCTGGAGGACAGGCGGCCGCGTTCAACGACAAAGCCGTATACTATTCCAACCACAAACAGGAACGTGGCGAGCGCCCACCTCACTGCAGCGGAGCCATCGCTGGCCGGTGAAGCATCCAGGCGTGTCAGCAAGTGGACGGCCAGTCCGACGAGGCAGCCCAGCACCGGCAACGCCCATGCCCGCAACGGCCATGGGATCTCTGCTGTGGGTAGAGATCCCGCTGAGCCGGAGGGCGCGGTGTGCATGGTCATATCTGATGGTCTCCAGGAAGCAGCCGCGGGTGTTAAATCTGAGCTCGCCGCGGTGTTCCGCGGCCTATTGTGCGCCATGTCGTGACCGCTGTCATCTGATCACGTCTGGTGCCAGTTGGGTGGTCGCTTCGCTCACAACGGCGATTGGCCTTTGAGCGGCAAGGGATGCGACCTTTCTGTGAGGGGCGCTCGAATCCTATCGATTATGCCAGCAACAGGCGTTCCAATAGCAATTGGATGCTATCAATGGTTGCGAAAGCTGCGCGAGCCAACGATATGTGCCGCCCGTAATGGTTCGCGCGTGTGCTGGACCTTGCGGACTTCGCTGCATTGCCACACTGGCTGCGGCGTTCGCAGCGGTCAATATGGTAATGCACGGGCCAATTGTCTGCCAAGTTCAGGTTAAAATTGGTTAGTTGAAATGAAAATCGTACACCTGGTAACCCTCGTTGCAAGCATGGCTGCTCTGCCGGCTCTGGCTGAAACGGCTGCGAATGCCCCGGCCGCTGCTGCTGCAGAAGCTCAGGCCGCCGTTCAGGTAAAAGCCGGCGTGCTGGTTATTGCCGCCGATGGCCGTCGCATTGGCCGCGTCGACCGCGTATTTTCCGAAAACGGCACCCCGGTGACCGTCAGCGTCATTTACAGCGGCCGGGTTGTCCGGATTCCGGTCAACACGCTCAGCAATTCCGAGCGTGGCCTGGTCAGCACGCTGACCGCCAAGGAAATCAAGGCGCTCTGAGCCCTTCAAGCGCTCAGACAAGACAAAGGCGGGCTTTAGCCCGCCTTTTCTTTTTCCGGGGCGGGCAAGAATGTGTGACCGCGCTTCGGAGTGGTCACACTTGAGTAGCCAAATGGCTCATCAGGCCTGCCCGATCAGGTTAGGGTCGGCCAGTGCCTGGCCCAGGGCCCGCACAAATCGGGCGGCATCGGCCCCGTTGATCACCCGATGATCGTAGCTCAGCGACACAGGCAACATCTTGCGCCAGATTACACCCCCGTCCGGCCCGGGGGCAGGTCGGATTTGCAGGGCCGTCATGCCGAGGATGGCCAGGTCGGGCGCGTTGATGATCGGCGTGAATGCCGTTCCTCCGATATGGCCGAGCGAGGTGACAGTGAACGAGCTGCCCGACATTTCGGGTAAGCTCAGGCCCTTGGTTCGCGCCTTCTCGGCAACGGCAGCCAGTTCGCCGGTCAGTTCGGCGAGGCTCTTGTCCGGCACGTTGCGCAGAACAGGCACCAGAAGTCCTGAGGGGGTATCGACAGCAACTCCGATGTGAATGTATTTTTTCAGAACCAGGGAGTTGCCGTCGGCCGTAAGCGAGGCATTGAACTGCGGAAACTGCTGCAACACCGGGACCAATGCCTTCAGAACGATGGTAACCGGGGTCAGCTTGCTCTGCGGATTCTGGGTATTCCAGGCTTTGCGGCGTTCCTCCAGTTCAGTTACGTCGACTTCATCATGGTGGGTGACGTGCGGAATGGTCACCCAATTGCGTGCCAGAAAGCTTGCCGTAAGCTTTTGAATGCGCGGAAGGCGGGTCACCTCGGTCTCGCCGAATTCGGCAAAATCGATATCGGACACAGGCGCCAGGGCGGCAAGCAGGGAAGGAACGTCGGTCATGGCTCGCTTGTCTTGGGCTGAGGCCAGTCCCGGCTCAGGCGGAACAGGCGGTGGAGCTCGCAGATGTACGACGCAGGCGCACCGGGCCATGAGGGGAGGGTCCAGAATTCATTTGGCAAGGCGAACAGCATCGTACGCCCTCGAAGCTAAGCAGGCCGCCCGTCCTAATCAATCACAAGGCCTCGAGCACCGGCGATGATCGCCGCCACGATGACGTTGCTGTAGGGGCGGGCAAAGGCTGGAGTTGTTACCGTCAGACGCCCTAGCATTTCCTGCATCACATCGGCTGTCCCAGGCGATGGCAGAGGGAGAGCGGCAGGGAGAGAGCAATGGTGTCGATAGTCAACACAGACCAAATCCTGCACCCATCCCGCCTTGCGATTGTGACCGGTGCAGCATCCGGCATGGGGGCCGCTGTCGCCCGTACCCTGTCCAGGGCCGGTTGGCCGCTTCTGCTTTGCGACATGAATACGGAGAAACTGGCCGGGGTGGCCGATCCCCTGCGAGAGTGCGGGGATGTTCGCACGCTTGCCGGGGACATCAGTGATCGCCGATTTCCGCAATGGCTGGTCACCGCTATCGGGCATCGCAAGGTCGGCGCGCTGGTTCATTGCGCGGGAGTGTCGCCGAGCATGGCAGAGCCGGCGCGGATCCTGGATGTCAATTTGGCCGCAACCATGAGACTGCTGGAGACCGTGCGGCCAAAACTGTCTGAAGGAGCTGCGGTCGTACTGCTGGCATCCATGGCGGGCCACATGCTGGGCAGTGCGCTGGACGGTGAGATCGCAAAGGCGACATCACCTGAGACCGTCGGCTCCCTGATTGCCTGCGCGCCGACGCCACAGGCGGCCTATGCCGTCTCGAAGCGCGGCGTACACGCGCTGGTGCGCAGGGAAGCGTCAGTTTTCGGTCGTCAGTGTGCGCGGATCGTCTCCATCTCCCCAGGGATCATCGATACGGAGATGGGACGCGCCGAAAATTCAGCACAGCCCATTATGGAGAAGATGCTTACCAAGGCACCGCTGGGCCGAATGGGCCGCCCGGAGGAGGTGGCAAATGTTGCGGCTTTCCTCTGTTCTTCTGCTGCAAGTTTCATGACCGGTATCGATATTCTGGTCGATGGCGGTCAGTTGTCCGCTTTTTCCGCGTTCGGCACGACAGGATGACAGCAGGTCCCAAAAGGGGGCTGGCATCTTGAATTACACTCGCTGTTGTGAGGTTGTGGCTGCTCTGACGCACTTCTAAGCTTCCACCCGCTCAACAACGGGGGATGCAGAATGTCCGAACTCACTTTTGAGGAAACAAGCAAGTTTCTCGCCACAGCACAAGGCAGGCTGCATTACCACGAGGCAGGTTCAGGCCCGGTCCTTCTTCTGCTGCACGGCTCTGGTCCGGGCGTCACGGGCTGGGCCAATTTCCGCGGTAACCTGCCCGTCTTCTCCCGGCATTTCCGCACGATCATTCTTGATGCGCCGGGGTACGGCAAAAGCGATCCCGTTGACGGCGATCCGGTTCAAGTCGCCAAGCATGCCGTTATTGCATTGATGGACGGGCTCGGGATCGAGAAAGCCAGCATCATCGGCAACAGCTATGGCGGCATTGTGGGCGGCCATCTGGCGGCGGATCATCCGGAGCGGGTGGACCGATACATCACCATCGGTGGGATCGGCTTCAATATTACCTCCACATTCCCGAACGAGGGACTGACGCGGCTCGTCGACTTTATCGAGAACCCGACGCGGGAGAACATCGTCGCCTGGCTGGAGTCGATGGTTTACGACAAATCCATCCTCACCGAGGACCTGGTCGACATGCGCTTCAAGGCCGCGCTCGATCCGATTACAATGGCCAGCAGCAAGAAGATGTATACCCGCAGCGCGCTGCAGGCGATTGGCGAGGCAATGAAAGGCCCGGCGGCCGCGCAGCGGCTCGCGTTCCTGGGTAAAATTCAGGCGCCTACACTCATTGCCTGGGGACGTGACGACAAGGTCAGCCCGCTGGATGGCGCGCTGTTGCCGATGCGCCTGATTGCCAATGCGGAATTGCACGTCTTCCCCAACTGCGGTCACTGGGCGATGATTGAATGCAAGGACCGCTTCGAGCGGCTGGCGATTGATTTCCTTCAATCCTAGGGGCGACCCAAGGCCTGGCTTGCTGCCGGGGCGGTGCTGCGTCCGTGGGTGTCGTCTCGGGAGACCCACGGAAGGTGGTCCCAAGCGCGCACTGACAAAGCCTCTGCTATGGATGTGACTGCTGATGAAGCCTGAAGCCTGTGCACTCAGGCGATCTCAGGCCGGGTGCTTCAGTACCAACGGCAGGCCGGCCAAGACCGCCACGCACTCATGGGCTGCAGCGGCCGTTGCCTGATTGATGCGCCCGGCAATATCGCGAAAACGGCGCGCCAGCGCATTGTCGGGGACAATGCCCAGCCCCACTTCGTTGGCCACGAGAACGACGGGCCCCCGGGCAGACCTAATGGCATCAACAAGACGATCCGTTGCTGCCTCGGCATCCTCCTCGGCCAGCAACAAGTTGGAGGCCCAAAGCGTCAGGCAGTCAACAAGGACGACGCGATCCGGGCCTGAATGGACGGTGATGGCCTCTGGCAGCTTCAGCGGGGCTTCGATCGTCTGCCAGCCGGCCCCGCGGTCGGCCTGATGGCACGCAATGCGCTCCTGCATTTCCGCATCAAATGGCTGAGCGGTTGCGATATAAACCCGGCTCCTGGATAATGCCTCGGCGCGGCCCTGCGCGTAGCGGCTTTTGCCGGATCGCGCACCGCCCAGCACGAAAAGGATTTGCACCGGAGAGCTGGTCATTTACTGCTGCCTTGTCATCGCATCGGGGCCGTCTGGCCTGCTTAGCTGATTGTTTGAAAGATTGGAAATATCGTGACAGATCAATGGGTGTTCCATGGCGGTGCCGTCTCTCACGCTGTGGCGCGCTTCCCGGATGCGCCCGAGCCGTGGCTGGATCTGTCAACGGGCATTAATCCGGTGCCATGGCCAGTTGCGGATGCTGCTGCCCCTGACTGGACACGTCTTCCAGAGCCGGATGCCCTTGCCGGGCTTGAGGCCGTTGCTGCCCGGTACTTCGGTGTAATGCCGGAGCATGTCTGCGCAACACCAGGCAGTGAACTGGGCTTGCGTCTTTTGGCGGACGCAGGCGCTCCTGCGCCTTTTTCCTGTCTTTGGCCAGCCTATCGGACCCATCTGGAAGGGCTGCCGGGCTGCCAGCCCGGCAGCCCTGAAGAGCTTGCCCAGCTCGCCCGCCAGCCCGGGACCTTGTTATTAGCCAATCCGAACAATCCGGACGGACGGCTGCTCGGCGTCGACACGCTGCTGAAGGTGGCGCGAGACAAACAGCGGGCAGGGGGCTGGCTTGTCGTGGACGAGGCTTTCATTGATGCGCATGCAGGCGGCAGCCTTGCGCCGAGCCTCTGGAACATCATGACGGAGCAGCCTGATCTGCCGGTCGTGCTTCTGCGCTCCTTCGGCAAGTTCTTCGGCCTTCCCGGGCTGCGGCTGGGTTTTCTGATCGGGCCGCTTGGCCTTGTACAGCGGATGCGGGCCTTGCTTGGAAGCTGGCCGGTCAATGCCGCGGCCATCAGCATTGGTCGTGCAGCCTATGCGGATGAGGTCTGGCATGCGACCACCCGCGCGCGGCTGAGCGAAGACTGTGCGGTTTTGGATGATCTTCTGACGCGTCATGGGCTGAGCCCGCGCGGTGATTGTCCGCTGTTCCGGCTGGTGGAGGCGGAAGAGCATGAAGGCGGAAGCGCGGCCCTGTTCGAGCATCTGGCCCGGCAGGGCATCCTGACCCGCCCGTTCAGCTACGATCCGCGCTGGCTTCGTATTGGTCTGCCTGCAACCAGGGCCCAGCGGGCCCGCCTGGACGCGGCCCTGGCGGGGTGGCGCACATGACGCTGGAGACCTTTCCATCTTCTCTCCTGTCAATGGTGGCGGTCGGCGCGCTACTCGTGGATATAGCGCTTGGCTGGCCGTCATGGCTTTACCAGCGGGTCGGCCACCCGGTCGGCCTGTTTGCGCGGATGATCAATAGGCTTGAGTCCTTCTGGAACCAGCCGCAGCTTGCAGGCGGCGCGCGGCGGGCCCTGGGTGTCCTCGCCGTCTTGCTTCTGCTGGCAGCAGCTGGTGGCGGTGCCTGGCTGATCCAGACCGGGCTCGTCTATTTTCTCGGGTCCTGGGGCTGGCTGGCGGTTGCCGCTCTCGCCTGGCCGGGGCTGGCGGTGCGCAGCTTGCATGATCATGTGGTTCCCGTTGCCCGGGCTCTGGCGGATGGTGATCTGACGGGCGCGCGCTGTGCGGTCGGAAAGATCGTCGGGCGTGATCCCGAAACGCTGGATGCCCACGGCATCGCGCGGGCTGCCGTTGAAAGCCTGGCCGAGAGTTTTTGCGACGGCGTGATGGCGCCGCTGTTCTGGCTGGCGGTGGGCGGGCTGCCGGGCCTCTGGGCCTATAAGGCGCTGAATACAGCCGATAGTCTGATCGGCCACAAGGAGCCCCGCTGGCGAGAGTTTGGTTGGGCGGCGGCGCGAGCGGACGATGTTTCAAACTTCGTTCCGGCGCGGCTGGCCGGCATTCTGATCTGCGTTGTAGCCGGCCGGGGCTGGCGCGTGATGTGGCGCGACAGTGGCAAGCATGCCTCGCCCAATGCGGGCTGGCCGGAGGCGGCGATGGCTGGTGCGCTTGATCTGAAACTGGCCGGGCCGGTGGTTTATGATGGCGTGCGTCACCCGAAGCCCTGGATCGGCAGCGGGCGTGCGGACCTGGGCAGTCAAGACGTCTTTGCCGCTCTTGGACTGTACCGTCGTGCCTGTGCTTTGTTGGTGGTTCTGACCGGAGGCTTGGCATGGCTGCTGTGATGTTTCAGGGCACGGGTTCGGACGTGGGCAAGTCGGTCCTCGTCGCAGGGGTCTGCCGTGCCCTCGTGAACCGGGGCCTGAAGGTGCTGCCGTTCAAGCCGCAGAACATGTCAAACAATGCGGCAGTTACACGCGATGGCGGAGAGATCGGGCGGGCACAGGCGCTGCAGGCAGTCGCCTGCCGGGTTCCGCCGGCAGTCGACATGAACCCGGTGTTGCTGAAGCCACAGGCGGACCGCACGTCGCAGCTGGTGGTCCACGGCCGGGTGCGCGGGCAACTGCGTGCCGGTAACTTTCGGGAGGCACGGGCATCGTTGCTCAGTGAGGTCATGGCCAGCTTTGAGCGATTGCACGCGGCGTGTGACATCGTGGTGGTGGAAGGGGCGGGCTCGCCAGCCGAAATCAACCTGCGCGCCGGCGACATTGCCAACATGGGGTTCGCCCGGGCCGCCGACGTGCCCGTCATTCTTGTGGGTGATATCGACCGCGGCGGCGTCATTGCCTCGATCATCGGGACGAAAGCCGTGATCGACCCGGCGGACGCTCGGATGATTGCGGGCTTTCTAATCAATAAGTTCCGTGGTGACCCAAGTCTGTTCGAGGACGGCTATCGTCAGATCGAGCAGCTGTCCGGTTGGCGTGGCTTTGGGGTGGTGCCGTGGCTGGCAGAGGTTGCCCGTCTGCCGAGCGAGGATGCCGTGGTGCTCGAGCGCAAGGCCGGTCCTGCCGGGGAGATGAGGCCGCTGATTGTCGCCTGCCCGATCACG
Organism: Pedomonas sp.; assembly: GCF_036515995.1. Classification (NCBI taxonomy): domain Bacteria; kingdom Pseudomonadati; phylum Pseudomonadota; class Alphaproteobacteria; order Sphingomonadales; family Pedomonadaceae; genus Pedomonas; species Pedomonas sp. The sequence goes on from NZ_DATBUP010000036.1 coordinate 24,129, forward strand.
CCGCGCCTGTCCAATTTTGATGATCTGGATCCGCTGGCGCATATGCCGGGCGTCGAGGTGCGAATGATCCGCCCCGGCTCGCCCTTGCCCGTGGAGGCGGATCTTATGGTTCTGGCCGGCTCCAAGGCGACCGTTGCCGATCTTGAATTCCTGCGGGCAGAGGGATGGGAGATCGATCTTCTCGCCCACGTGCGCCGCGGCGGGCGCGTGCTGGGAATTTGTGGCGGCTACCAGATGCTCGGGCGCACCATCAGCGACCCGGACGGCAGCGAGGGCCCGGCGACTACAGTTCCGGGGCTGGGGCTGCTGGCGGTCGACACAGTCCTGTCCGGCGCGAAAACGCTGCGTTCGGTGGAGGGCACGGCGCTGGAGGCCGCGTTTGATGGCTATGAAATGCATATCGGCGTCACCACGGGCCCTGATACGGCGCGGCCATTGGCGCGACTGTCGGACGGCTGGCACGACGGCGCCGTGTCCGCGACCGGCCGGGTCATGGGCACTTACGTCCATGGCCTGTTCAACAAAGCGACACAGCGCGACGCCTGGATTGCCCTGCTGGGAGGCGAGGGGGCTGAGAGCGCGCCGGACCATGCGGTGCTGGTCGATGAGGCGCTGGACGCCATTGCCGCAAAGATTGAGCGCCATGTGGATGTGGAAGCGCTGATCGCCCTGTCACGTCGCGCCGGCCACCACCAGAACCAGTAGCAGGCCGGTCTCGCAGAGCTCGATCCCGGCCCCGTGGCAATCGCCTGAGATGCCGCCGAGCCTGCGCTTCAACCACAGGCCCCACAGGCCGAGCAGACAAGGGGCAGCAACGAGCGCAGGCGCGTACAACAGGGCAAGCGGCACCAGGATGGCGGCCCACGCCGCCAGGTGGACGGTCAAGACGCCGCCCCTGAAACGCGAGCCCAGGCCATCGTGCAGGGGCGGCAGCCAGAAGGTCCAGAGCAATGGCCCCAGCCGGGCCAGCGCCGGGACCATGAGCAGCGCCATCAGTGCTGCAAGGGCTGGGATTGCAAGCCGGGCCAGTTCATGAATGAGGACAGCCTTGGCCAGAAGCTGCACCACAAGAGCGCTGACCCCGCAGCTGCCGATGTGGGGATCCTTCATGACCGCGCGCAGCTTTTCCGGGTTACCGTGGCTTGCCGCCAGACCGTCGACCAGGTCCGCCAGGCCATCGAGATGGAGAGCGCCCGTTACCCATACCCAGGCGGCGCATCCTGCCAGTGCTGCAAGCCACGGGCTGATCAAACCTCCAAGCCAGAAGGCGGCCGCCACGACGCCGCCCACCAATAGTCCCGCCAGCGGGAACCAGCGCATGGCGGCCTGAAAATCTTCGCTCGAGACGGCAAGGGCAGGCATGGGCAGCCGGGTCATGAACTGAATTGCCAGAGCGGCCTGTCTGGCAGTGCCGCGCAGTGCCGCGCCACGCCCCGGTGTCCGGTTCATAGCCTGTCCTCCAGCAGGAAAAGCCCGGTGAGTTGGGCCGTGCGCGGGCGTATGTCCCACACCTGGAAGCGCAGCAGCGCGGCATAGGGCAGATCGATCGTCCAACACTGGCGCATGTCCCACCCGAGCAGGACCGAGAGGGCCGCCCGCATGCTGCCGCCATGGGCAACAATGAGAGTGGGCCGGGGAGAGAGGGTCTCCAGTGCCCGGCTCACACGGGCCGTTAAATCGGACCAGCGTTCACCTTGCGGCGGCGGGCATCGATCCGGATCTGCATAGAAGTCCCGAAGGGCATCCGGTGCAATGGATGCAGCCGGCTGCCCGTCCCATGCGCCGAAATTCAACTCGCGCAGGTCAGCGCTCAGAGCAACGGTCAGCGCCGGCTGGCTTTGACCGGACAGCCGCTCGGCCGTGATCCGGGCCGTCGCCTGGCAGCGCGCCAGATCTGAGGAAAGGATTTGCGTAATGCCCTGTGCGGACAGGCGCTCGCTCTGAGCCCGAGCCTGCCTCTCGCCCAGGGCCGACAAGGGGCTGTCCGTCCAGCCCAGCATGGCCCCGGTCTGTGCTGGCATCCCATGCCGGAGCATCCACAAGGGCCAGGCGGCGGGGCCCTGACCCGCGACCACAGCCTGCGGGGCATGCTGTCCCTCGGTGCGCTTCCCGGTCATCCGGCCAAGGCTGTCGCGCGGCGCTGGGGCAGGTTGCCGCTGAGCGCTTCGTCGATCGTTGCCATCTGGTTGTGCGCGGCGAGGGCGGCTTTGACCAGCAAGGCTGCAACAGCAGCGCCGCTGGCCTCGCCCAGGCGCATGTTCAACTGCAGCAGCGGCGACAGGCCGAAATGCTGCAGGACCCGCAGGTGCCCCGGCTCTTCGGATTGATGTCCGGCCAGGCAGTGCTGGATGATCTGCGGATTCTGAACAGCGAGCGGCGCTATGGCAGCGCAGCAGATGAAGCCATCGAGCAGAACCGGAATGCGCCTCAGCCGAGCGCCAAGAACCGCGCCTGCCATGGCCGCCAGTTCGCGCCCGCCCACGGCTGCCAGCAGGTCCAGCGCCATGCGCGGGGTGTCGCCGTGGAGCGCAACCGCTCGCCTCACCACGTCGATTTTTCGCTGGACCCCCAGTGGGTCGACGCCGGTGCCACGGCCCACCCATTCTGCCGGCGCACCGCCATAGATCAGGCAGGCAAGCGCCGCTGCCGTCGTTGTGTTGGCAATGCCCATCTCACCGATGACGAGAAGGTCCGTGTCGGCGCTGATCGCCTGCGCACCGATCGAGAGGGCCCTCAGCACCTCGGCTTCGGTCATGGCCGCACCCGCCGTGAAATCGGCAGTCGGGCAGTCCAGCTCCAGCGAGACCACTTGAAACTCGAAGCCGGCAACGCCGCAGAGCGCATTGATGGCTGCGCCGCCGCGCTCGAAATTCAGCACCATGTCGCGCGTCGTCTCGGGCGGAAAGGCGCTGACCCCGTGCCGGGCGATGCCATGGTTGCCGGCGAAGACCACCGTCTGGCCCCGGCGCAGGCAGGGGTGCTGCGTGCCTTGCCAGCCCGCCATGAACAGGGCGATTTCTTCCAGCCGTCCCAACGAGCCTTCCGGTTTGCAGAGGGACCTCTGGAGTGCGCGTGCCTGCTCGACAGCCGCCGTATCCGCTTCGGGAAGTGCAGCCAGCGCCGCGTCAAGCGCAGCGCGATCAGGAAACGAAGTCATTCTGCAACAAATCCGGCCGGGGGCATGCGTGTGATGAAGTGACCCTTCACGCCTTCGGGCCACTGGCGATACGGCACGACGCCCTCCGGGCTCGCCGCATATTGGGCCGCGTAATCCAGAATGGCGGTTGCATCTTCGAGCGTCGGCGCGAAACGGCCGAGCACGTAGCTGATCTTGTCTGGTGCGCGCAGGTGCACGGTGCAGTGCTCGCCGCACGCAAACAGGCAGGGCATTTCTTGAATGGCGACGGCGGCATAGTCCGGTCGCGCCTTTTGTACGTCGCGTAGCAGATCGGCCAGCAGTCGCCCGCCGCGCCGTCCCTCGTCGTCAGAGGGCTGATCCTTGGCAAGACGGCAGGTGTTGCAAACGACAACGGCCGCTACATTTTCAACTGGGGTGAGCATAATGCCTCTCCCGTCGGCCTGCGGGCAGCGCAGGCCATGGTTCACAACAGATGCCCTTCGTGCTGCCGCGTTGCTGCGGCAACTCAATGGGCGCTCATGTCGTCCTGCGGGAGGTCCCGTTCGCCCGGCACTCCCTGGCCAGCCGAAAGACGACGGCAACAGGCAGGTCTCCTGGCTCGCGGGTCATCGCCTTGCCGGTCGCCTTCTCGGGAGGGTGTCCCAATGGCTCTGTGACCGAAGACTTGCCGCTGACAGTTGCAGGGACAGCCGGGGATTCGCACCCCATTCCCGTTTTCATCCCCCTAAGGGGGAACCTGTTGCACGAGGGGTCATAGGAATGTTGCCGCCATGCCGTCAACCCGTCTGGTTGTCCTATCCGGAATGTGCAGCGCGCCGACCTGATGCGGAGCCTTGAAATCTGCCGTGAGGCCGGTGTGCAAGAAAATCGAGGAAGCAGCCCGCTTTGCAGCGAGGATGACCTCTTGGGCGTTCTTGGGTTGAAGAAGATCAGCATTGTTGGGCGTCTTCCCGTGCAGAGGCGCTCCCAACCGTGGTTGCACCATTGCCGCCATACCCTTAACGCCTTGGCTCGGACGATTTGAATTCCTTGGGATTGATCCCGGTCAGGCTTTTGAAGGCGCGGGCGAAGGAGCTTTGGCTCTCAAAGCCGACCTCAGCAGCGATCGTGCCGATCGGCAGCTTGCCTTCATTGAGCAGGGCCGCGGCTTTCAGGAGTCTGGCGCGCTGCCGGTATTGCTCCCAGCTCATCCCGATGGATGCCTGGAATTTGCGTCGCAAGGTACGCTCGGACAAACCGCAATGCTTGCTGACAGTGGCGATATCGCAGGTCTTAAGGTTCTTGCGGGTATAAAGGGCAGCCGTTTCCAGCCGCTCGTCGGGCAGACTGGGCAGGCGCAGAGGCGCCTCCTCTTCGATCCATTCGGTGCACAGGCAGGCCAGCGCCTGGAAGTAGGCGTGGCCCGTTCGGTCCAGTTCGCCATAGAGCGGCCAGCGCATCGCCCCCATCACCATCTCGCGCATGAGCGGGGAGACCTGGATGATGCGGATCCTGTCTCCGGCAACAGGGATCATGTGGGGCTCGAAGAAGATCGAGGCAGAGCGTACCCGATGGATCCGGGTGCGGTGGACGACGCCCGCCGGGATCCAGGCCGCCAGCGCCCGGGGAATGAAGTAGCTCCCGAAGCGATCCTCCACTTCGATCATGCCGCTGAAGGCATACTGGAGCTGATGCATGTCATGGCAGTGCCATGGCGTGTCCAGATCATAGTCGTCCTGCGGAATGGCGCCGGCGCAGGGGCGCATCGATGGGGCCACCATCGGCACCATCTTGAACTCAGGGTCGCTCCCAGACATGAGTGTTTGGCCGTTCATGCACAAAGTTTGTCCGATCCGAATGATACGGTCAATCGAGGACTTGGTATCAAAAGGGGAGACCGTTCAATCAATAAACAAAGTGGGTGAGACATGGCGGATGCGAAACAGGACGATATCTCTCAGAATGCGCGCAAATACTGGTCGGCGGCGGGCTATCTGCCGGGCGGCGTGATCCGCGAGGTTGATTATGCTTCGCAGTCGACGGGTCTGCACCCCTCCCTCGAGGGGATCAAGATCGTCGATACCGACACCCATATCACCGAGGCGCCTGACCTGTTCACTTCGCGCGCTCCCGCGGCGCTCAAGGACAAGGTTCCGCATGTCAGGCGGGTCAACGGCACGGACCGCTGGTTCGTCGGTGACCGTGACTTTGGCACCATGGGCGGCAACGTCATCCGGGCCGACAACAACAAGCTGCTCGGCCGCCTTGCCTTTCCGACGCTCGAAGAGGGCCATCCGGGCGGTCACATGATCAAGGAACGGCTGAAGGCGATGGATGACATGGGCATCTACGCCCAGATCTGCTTCCAGAACTCGGGCGTGACCCAGGCGGGTTCCCTGATGTCGCTGCGCGACCCGGCCTTGGCGCTCAGCATTATCCAGATCTTCAACGACGCCTCTGCCGAATACCAGGCTGAATCGGGCCAGCGCATCTTCAGCATGGCGCACCTGCCGTTCTGGGATCAGGCCGAGCTGGAAAAGGAAGCCCGTCGCTGCATCGACATGGGACTGAAGGGCTTCGTTCTGCCCGACACGCCCGAGCGGGTCGGTGTTCCCAGCTTTATGCATGATTACTGGACGCCGTTCCTGGAGATGTGCGATGCGACGGGCACGCCGCTCAACTTCCACCTGAACGCGGCGATCGATCCCAACACCTTGACCTGGGAGGGCTTCGAGTTCGAGCAGACGCTATCGGTCGTCGCCACCATGTTCTCGATCGGCAACGCGGCGACGCTGGGCAACTGGATGGTCTCGGGTCGGCTCGATCGCCATCCCAATCTGAAGATCGGCCTGATCGAGAGCGGTATGGGTTGGGTGCCGTTTGCCATTGAAGCGCTTGAACACCAGTTCAACGAAATGCTGCCGCGCTTCTCCCAGATCCTGACGCGCAGGCCATGGCAATATTTCCGCGATCATTTCTACTGCACGTTCTGGTTTGAAAAGGTCGGCCCCAAACTGCTGCTGGAGACGGTCGGTGTCGACAATGTGATGTTCGAGACCGACTTCCCGCATCCGACCTCGCTCTACCCGGGCGCGCAGGAGCATATCGTTGACGTCCTGGGAGGCTACGATTTCGTGACCAAAAAGAAGGTTCTCCAGGACAACGCGGTTCGCCTGTATAATCTGCCTTTCTAAGACGCCTCCAGACGCTCGCCTTTCCAGGTGAAGACGGCCTGAGCGGTGCTCCCGCCGCTCAGGCCTTTTGTCTGGAATAATGCAAAAAATATGGTCCGGGCCAAATGGGTTGCGCGTTGCCGATCGCTTGGCTGGGCCATGGTTGATGGGCTGTCTGGCCCTGTGCTCTCTGGCGTGTCCGCAGACGCCGTTGCCGATAATTGCAGTTGCTCCCATCATCCATACTCATTTCGCCTTATGAACTGGTCCGCGGCACTCCGACGTCTGGTCCGCACCACAGCCTCTCCCTTGTCCATAGTTCTGGGGGCAGATGTCCGCCGCAGACTGTTGCTTTATTGGCCCTGAACCTTGGTCAGAAGCGATGCGCGGACTACCTCGCGCGCTAAGACCGGCCAAGCGCAAGGATTGGGAGAGTCAACAATGGCAAAGCCGTTTGCATCCGTCGCAGACACTGCGGAAAAGAAAGAAACGCTCGAAATTCTGGCAGACGGCGTTTATGCGCTGACCGCCGAGGGCGACCCGAACGTCGGTGCCTTTGAAGGCGAAGATTTCCTCGTCTGCATCGAGGCGCGCGCGACGCCCGTTGCCGCACGCGACTGGCTGGTGAAGCTGCGCCAGCACACTCAAAAGCCGGTAAAGTATCTCATTCTGACCCATTACCACGCCGTGCGGGTGCTGGGCGCCAGCGCCTTCGAGGCCGAGCATATTATCGCCAGCGAGACCACCCGTAAGCTCATTGAGGAGCGTGGTCAGGAGGACTGGGACAGCGAATTCGGCCGCATGCCGCGCCTGTTCAAGGAGCCGGACAGCATTCCCGGCCTGACGTGGCCCACCCAGACGTTCAAGGACAGCTTCTCGATCGAACTGGGCGGTGACCGGGGCCGCCTCGACCTGCAGTTCTGTGGCCGTGGCCATACCGCCGGCGACATCGTCGTCTGGCACGAGAAGACCAGGACCCTGTTCGCTGGGGACCTGGTGGAGGCGGAAGCCGCGCTCTACACCGGTGATGCTTTCCACTTCGACTGGGCGGGCAGCACGCTGGACAAGGTGAAGAGCTTCCGCGCCGAGAACCTCATTGGCGGCCGCGGTGCAGTGGCGCGCGGCGTCAGTGCAACCGACGCGGCCGTCGAGCAGACCCGCGAGTTTCTGAACGGTATGATCGAGCACGTGGGCGCAGTGCACAAGCGTGGCGGCACCCTGAAGGAAGCCTTCGAGGCGACCCACAAGGCGCTCGAGCCCAAGTTCGGCCGCTGGCCGATCTTCGAACACTGCCTGCCGTTTGACGTGCAGCGCCTGTGGGATGAATTCAACGGAACCGACTGGCCGCGTATCTGGACAGCCGAGCGCGACCGCGAAGTCTGGGCGCAGCTTCAGGGCTAAAGGTCGCCAAACATGACAAGACCATCCCGAATTCCGGTCTGGCGCGAGGTAGAGGCCTCGCCCAGGCCGACGGAGAGTCACGAGCGTTTGCAGACAGTTGTCGTTGGTGGCGGGCCCGTTGGCCTGTCAGTGGCGCTGGATCTGGGGCGGCGTGGTCATCGCGTCGTCTTGCTCAACCGGCTGGCATGTATTGCCGCAGGGTCCAAAGCCATCTGCTTTGCCAAGCGTACGCTCGACATCTGGGATCGTATGGGCGTGGGCGAAGCCATGATGGAGAAGGGCGTCGTCTGGAACGTGGGCAAGGTGTTTTGGGGCGACAGCCCGGAGCCGATCTACCAGTTCGACATGTTGCCCGTGAAGGATCAGAAGCGCCCCGGCTTTATCAACCTTCAGCAATACTATGCAGAAGACCGGCTGCTCGCAGCAATCGCCGGGCTGCCCAACGTTGAAATCCGCTGGGGCCATACTGTGGTTGCACTTGAACAGGACGCTGCCTCGGCCCGGCTCGATGTGGAGACGGAACAGGGCCGCTATTCGGTTGAGGCCGACTGGGTGGTTGCTTGCGACGGCTCTCGCTCGCCCGTCCGCACCATGATGGGGCTCGATTTCGAAGGACGGGTTTTTGAAGATAATTTTCTGATTGCCGACATTCGCTTGAAGCAGGAACGCCCTGCTGAACGGTGGTTCTGGTTCGACCCGCCGTTTAATCCGGGCTGGTCCGCCCTGATGCACAAGCAACCAGATGACGTCTGGCGGCTCGACTTTCAGCTGGGTTGGAACATTGATCGGGAGGCCTGCCTCAAACCGGAAAATGTGGAACGCTTCGTGCGCGCCATGCTGGGGCAGGACATTGAATTCACGGGCGAGTGGTACAGTGTCTATACTTTCCAGTGCCGGCGCATGGCCCGCTTCGTTCACAACCGGGTGATCTTTGCAGGCGACAGCGCTCACCTGGTTTCGCCGTTTGGCGCACGCGGCTGCAATGGCGGCGTGGCCGACGCAGACAATCTGGTTTGGAAGCTGGACTTGATCCTCAGAGGCGAAGCGCCTGCAGCTCTTCTGGAGACCTATAACTACGAGGCCATCGTTACGGCAGACGAGAATATTCTGAATTCGTCTCGCTCCACCGATTTTCTGACGCCAAAGACAGCTGTGAGCCGGGCCTTCCGCGATGCGGTTCTGGAGCTGGCGCAGGATCATGCGTTTGCCCGCCCGTTCGTCAACTCCGGCCGGCTCTCAACGGCGGTCAGCTACCCTGAGAGCCCGCTGAACACCCCGGATGAACCGGACAGTGCCTTCGCCGGCATCTGCCCTGGCTCGCCGACGCTGGACGCGCCGACGGCAAGCGGCTGGCTGCTCGATGCTCTTGGAGATGATTTTACCCTGCTCACCCGGAGTTGGTCTGGGGAAGTGCCGGAAGGCGTGCGGCACCTGCCAATCGAGACGCTGGGTGATCCGGCGGGTCTGATCGCGGAGCGTTACGACCTTCAGCCTGGCTCGGCCTACCTGATCCGTCCGGACCAGTATGTTGCTGCCCGCTGGCGCAAGCCCGATGCCAACGCGGTCGTGACGGCACTGGCGCGTGCAAAAGGACTTAACTGATGTCAAAGCTCAACACGATGCCCAACCTTGTGCGCCCGGATGATCTCTATGAACGCCTCATCCGCCTGCATGATGGTCTGAGCGATGCCGAAAGTGCGGTCGTAAACGCCAAGCTCATTCTGCTGCTGGCAAACCATATTGGCGATCTTGAGGTCATTCAGCAGTCCATTGCACTGGCGCGCGGAGATCAGGCTGCGCCGGCAGTGTAACAGTCAGTGGTCATCAAGCCGGATTGGAGGAAAATCAGAAAATTTAAATTGCCCCATTGATCGGGCGCACGGTTTCATCCAATTTAACGAACGTGCGTTCGGCTTATCAAGACCGTGGTCAACACGGCTGCTAGGGGAGTAGTGGCGTTATGACTATGCCGTCAATCGGCTCTGTGGCCTACGAAGCGCTGGTGGAGGCAACCGGTTCGCCTGTTATGGGGGATGTGCTTCTGCAAATTGCAGATGCGCACGTGGGCGTCGATGAAGTGTTCGGATATTGTTGCGGTGAGGAGGGAGCACCCGTTCCCATAGCATCGTCGGGCCGCATCGGCTCAGCGCAGAGTCGGGTGTCGCTCTATGCCAGGCAATATCATGCATTTGATCCACTCATGCGCGATGCGCAGGTGGAGAAGAACACTGCACCCACGCGCGCGTATCGCATTACGGCGCAGGATATTCCCAACCAGCAGTATCGGCGGGAGTGCTTTGACACCGCCCGGCTCGCCGAGAAGTTCTCTTTCACCCGCTGGCGGGCGGGACGGCGGTTTATCCTGAGCTTTTATCGAGCGCCGGGCAGGCAGCCTGTCTCGCCTCAGATGCTGGCACCTCTGGCGGAAATGGCACTGCCCATACTGCGCAAGCATCTGGAACTTTCCTCCGATGAGGCCAACCTGCCGTTGATGGAACGGCTGCTGCGGCGCATGGAGCGAATCTATCCGGAGATGACCGTGCGCGAGCGTGAGGTCTGTGCCCGAACGCTGATCGGCATGACGGCAGAGGCGATCGGCCTTGATCTGGAGATCAAGCCCTCCACCGTCCTGACCTATCGCCGCCGCGCCTATGAGCGCTTCGGCATCTGCAATGCCAACCAGTTAATGGCCCGTCTGCTCGCCTGAAATGGATCTGTCGTTATTTCTGAGGACAGACACGTTTTGGCTGACCCGTCACCCTCAGTTTCAATGGCCCGTAATAGAGGCCACGCCGCCATCACCGGCGACGAATAAGGGATCTTGAGGAGAGGCCAATGGTATCGATAGGGGTACGCCGGCTGTTGTGCTGCGCGTTTGTACTTATCCTGTTTTTGCCGGTGCCTTACGTCGCGTCTGATGGCGCGCTGGCATCGTGGATGTCCCAGTTCTGGGCAGGCGCTCCTGCCTTTATCTGGGTGAGCGGGCTGCACCTGCTCTCGTTCATTCTGCTGTCGTGGTTCTTTGCAAAGGACCGTGTCGTTGCGGAAGGGGAGGCGTGAGCATGTCAGCATCCGTTCTCAGCTTTTTTGCAACCATTGCTGTCACTCTGGGTGTGACGGTATGGGCGGCGCGCCGCGGGCAGAGCAAGTCAGCGCTCTTTACCGCAGGCGGCAACATCAGCCCTGTGCAGAACAGTCTCGCCATCTCGGGCGATTTTTTGTCGGCCACTACATTGCTCGGCATCACTGCCCTGTTCTTTGCGATCGGTGCGGACTCGGCAATCTATTACTATTCGCCGCTCGTGGGCTTCTGCCTGATGCTCCTGCTGATTGCAGGGCCGCTGCGGCGGCTGGGCCGCTTCACCCTGGGCGATGTGATGGTCAGCAAATTGGGTGACCCGCGCCTGCGCCTTTTCTCGGGCGGCAGCTCGGTCGTCATCTCGCTTATCTATCTCATCGCGCAGATGGTGGGTGCGGGCAGCCTCATCTCCATCCTGTTTGGTCTCAGCTTCAACATGGCGGTGCTGATGGTGGGCACGCTTGTGGCGATCTACGTCGCTTTTGGCGGCATGCTGGCAGCGACCTGGGTGCAGATCATCAAGGCGGTTCTGCTGGTCCTGATGGTGCTGCTGCTGTCGGTTCTGGTATTGGTCGCCAGTGGCGGTTTCGAGGGGCTCTACACGAGAGCGGCGGAAGTCCACGCCATGGGCAGCGGTCTCTTCCGTGCCGGCGGCTCCGAGCAGAGCCTGTTCTCCAACCTGTCCCTTGCCATGGGCTTGACCCTCGGCATGATGGGCCTTCCGCATCTGCTCATCCGCTTCTTCACCGTGAAGGACGCAGCGGCTGCCCGGAAGTCGCTGGTGCTGGCGGCGAGCATCATCGGCGGCGTTTTTATCCTGCTCTTTGCCATTGTCGGCCCGGGCGCTGTTGCCTACGTGACCGGCAATCCGGCCTATCAGGCACCCGGCGGCGGTATTCTGGGCGGAGGCAACATGGCAGTCCTCCATCTGGCAGATGCTCTTGGCGGCCACACCCTGTTCGGCATCATGGCCGGCGTCATCTTCGCCACCATTCTGGCAGTGGTTGCCGGCCTCACCATTGCGGCAGCCTCTGCAACTTCGCACGACATCGTCTCGGCCCTGCGCCATGGCCGGTCTCTGACGGAGAAGCAGGAGTTGGTGATTTTCCGCATTGCCACCTTCGGGGCTGCCATGCTGTCGGTGGGGCTGGCCATCGCCTTCCAGCACGAGAACGTGGCGTTCCTGGCGGCGCTCGCCTTCGCGATTGCAGCCAGCACCAACTTCCCGGTGCTGATCCTGGCCCTTTACTGGCCGCGGACCACCAGCGCAGGTGCTCTGGCGGGCGGGATTGCCGGGCTGGTTTCATCGGTGGTGCTCATCATCCTGGGGCCGGCAGTGTGGGTGAAGGTGCTGGGCAATGCAGATGCCATCTTCCCATCGGATTACCCGACACTGGTAACGACGCCCCTGGCCTTCATCGTTGCAATGGTGGTCTCTGTCATGACGCAGCCGCATCGCGACGCTGTCCCGGCCACGGCCTGACCTCAACGTTTTGCCGAACCGCAAACGGCACAGGACACTCCGGAGTTATCCATGCATAAGTTGCTTATGGGCGTGGCGCTTGCCGCCACGCCGTTCCTGACCCACGCCCAGGCCACGGCGGCTGAGACGGCAGATGCGGTCAGCGTTTCCTATCCGGCGGAAGCCATGGGCTATGGCCCGCGCATGGGGCCGAACTACTACTTCTCCCGTTGGGCGGAGGACTGGAGTCAGCACCGCGATCCTGCCATGCGCGATGGTTTGCTCGATGACCTCAAGTTCATTCCGCTGGATGCGGCAGGCGAGAGCTACATTACGCTGAATGGACAGCAGCGCATCCGCCTCAATCATGTGAGCAATCCAGGTCTGCGAGCATCTTCCCGCACCGATGCTTTCCTCAGCCGTACGCAGCTGGGAGCGGACGTGCACCTCGGCTCCAACTTCCGGGCTTATGTGGAGGTCGGCTCGGGCCAGACCTGGGGCAGCCGCAAGGGGCCGCAGCCCGGCGCACAGCAGAACGACGTCGACCTGATCCAGGCCTTCGGTGAAATCCACGGGCAGGCGGGCGTTGCCGACGTTGGCGTGCGCTTCGGCCGTCAGGATTTCTCGGACGGATCGCAGGTGCTCTTTGCCACCGATCAATCACCCAATATCCACCTCAGCCAGAACGGGGTGGTCGCCTACGCCAACTGGAGCAACTTCCGTGTCTCCGCCTATGGCTTCCGCCCGACCGTGCGTGATTATGGGACGTTTGACGACGACTGGAATGACGACGAAGCCATTTACGGCATTACCACCAGTTTCGATATGGCCGCCCTTGCAGGCGTCCCGCACAAGCTGTTCGTCGATCCCTTCATCTTCCACATGGATAACGATGCCAAACGCTGGGGCACCATGCTGGGGGAGGACAGTCGCGATACCTATGGTGTGCGCGTCTGGGGCAGCGCCGGACCGGTGTCGTTCGACTGGCTGGCCGCGCGCCAGACCGGCTCCTTCGAAAACCGCGACGTCAAGGCGGCGGGCCTGTTCACCACCACCAGCGTGCGCCTTGCCGACAACCGGTATCAGCCGACCATCGGTGTACGTGCGGATGTCACGACCGGCGGCGGGGCTTATGGCACCGGCACGGTCAAGAACTTCGATTACGGCTATGGAAACAGCCCCTACTTTGCCGACAACAATTTTATCAGCCCCACCAACCTGGTGGACTTTGCCCCCACCTTTGCCATTACGCCCATCAAGGGGCTGAAGCTGAGCGGCGAATATGTATTCGTATGGCGGCAGAGCGAGAGCGATGCGGTCTATGACGGCTTGAAGCGGCCCTATGCGGGCACCGAACTGGTCGGCGGCAGCAAGGTTGCTGAAATCGCCCGTCTGGCCTTCACCTACGGCATCAACGAGCACGTCTCGATCGGTGGCCTGACCGACTATGTGAAGGCGGATACGGTGCTGGAGCGGGCCGGGTTCGGCAACAGCTTCTACCAGGCGCTGTGGATGACGTTCGTTTTCTAGGGCGCAAACTCATAAACTTGGTTGAGTTCCGGACGCCAGCGTGATTCAACGGCCTTCCTGTGAAGGAGAGGCAGATGGCGCGGCGGCGATACGAACTGACGGATAAGGAATGGGCAATCATTGAACCCTTGCTTCCCAACAAGCCGCGCGGTGTTGCGCGCGTAGACGACCGTCGGGTGATCAATGGCATTCTCTGGCGGTTCCGGTCCGGTGCGGCATGGGCAGAGATACCGGAGCGTTATGGGCCACCCACAACGTGCTACAATCGGTTCGTTCGCTGGCGCAAAGCCGGGGTCTGGGATCGGCTGCTGGCCGCGGTTTCTGAGGGTTTTAACGGCGAACTGGTGATGATCGATTCAACTTGTGTCCGGGTCCACCAAAACGGTGCGACCGGCAAAAAGGGGGATCCAGTGATCATGGCATGGGACGTTCCCGGGGCGGCCTTACCAGCAAACTCCATGCTCTTGTCGACGCTGAGGGACGTCCTGTTCGCCTCCGGTTGACCGGAGGCCAGGTACACGATGCCTGTGAGGCGGAAGCGTTGATTGAGGATATCCCCCATGGCGCAACCCTGCTGGGCGACAAAGGTTATGACAGCAACGCAATCCGCCAGGCAGCAGAAGCCAGGAACATCTGGGCCAATATTCCCAATCGGTCCAACCGCAAGCAGCCCTTTGGCTTCTCGTCCTGGCTTTACCGTCAGCGCAACCTGGTTGAACGCTTCTTCAATCGCATCAAGCAGTTCCGGGGCATTGCAACGCGCTATGACAAGGATCCCACCAATTACCTTGCAGCAGTCAAACTCATCTCCGCACGCTTATGGTGCGCCTCGTTATGAGTCTACGCCCTAGAGCGGCGCTTTTGCCAAGGAGGGTGTCGGGCCTCCTTGGCAATCCGGCATCTCTGCCGTGCAGTCGGCATCAATGAGCACATAAAGAAAAAGGCGCGGGCAAGCTGCCCGCGCCTTTTTTGCACATCCTTTGGGTGCGAGGGGAGTTGTCTCAGTCCGCGTCGGGTTGCTCTGCGGGGTGCGCCGCGGCCACGGCGGGCAGTCCTTGGGCGGCCTGGGCGGCGGCGAGGAGGCGCGGGTAGGGCGTCAGGTCGGTCTCGAACCGCTCGGCCGAATAGACCTGCGGCACCAGGCAGCAGTCGGCCAGGGTTGGCGTGTCGCCAAAGGCATAGGTGCCGCCGTGCCGGGCGATCATCGCCTCGAGCGCGGCAAAGCCTTTGCTGATCCAGCGCTGCGCCCAGGCCGTGATCTGCTCAGGGGTGGCGGCAAAGTCCTGCCTCAGGCTTTTGAGGATGCGCAGGTTGTTGAGCGGGTGAATGTCGCAGGCGATGGTTGCCGCCATCGCCCGCACCACGGCCCGGCCCTTTGGCTCTGTTGGGAGCAAGGCGGGCGCGGGATAGCGCTCCTCCAGCCATTCCAGAATGGCCAGGCTTTGGGCAATGACGCCGCCGTCTGTCTCCAGCGCCGGCACCATCTGCTGCGGGTTGAGCGCGGCATAGGCGGAAGCGGACTGCGCGCCGGTGCGCAGGTCATGGGTGACCTGCGCATAGTCCAGACCCTTGAGGTTGAGCGCGATGCGCACCCGGTAGGAGGCGCTGGAGCGCCAGTAGCTGTGCAAGGTCAGCGCCATGGCCTCAGCCCCTGACGGCCGGGGCCGGCGTGATCGTGCCGGCGCACGGACCAAAGCCGATGGAGACATAGCCCTGCGCCTCGGCCACGGCCGAGAGGAACAGGGTGTCGCCATCCTCAAGGAAGGTGCGGGTCTCGCCGGTGGGCAGCTCGAGCGGCTGCTGGCCGCCGCGGGTGAGCTCGAGCAGGCTGCCAAAGCCGTCCTCGGTCGGCGCCGAGATCGTGCCGGTGCCGAGCAGGTCGCCGGGCTGGAGGTTGCA
>NZ_DATBUP010000037.1:0-2341 GCF_036515995.1 Pedomonas sp.
TTGGCAGCCATTTCGGTCTCTTCCTTGAATGGGGTTGAACGGGATGGTCGCGCTTAGGCGCTGACCACGCCCAGGACGTCGGACTCTTTCATGATGATCAGGTCTTCACCGTCGATCTTCACTTCGGTGCCGGACCACTTGCCGAACAGCACGCGGTCGCCAGCCTTCACGTCGAGTTCGACGAGCTTGCCGCTCTCATCGCGAGCGCCGCTGCCAACAGCGACGATCACGCCTTCTTGCGGCTTTTCCTTGGCGCTATCCGGAATAATGATGCCACCAGCGGTCTTTGCCTCGGATTCGACACGACGCACCAGCACTCGGTCGTGCAGGGGACGGAAAGACATGCAGTCACCTCTTAGCTGATTTCGAGGACCAGACCGACAGCGGCCCCCGGTCGGTTGTTCAGTAAATCACATCGTTAGCACTCAAATATCCACAGTGCTAACGAGCCCTTTCGCATATGAGGTTGCATTTTTGCCGAGTCAAGAACCGCCCCCGGATTTTATATTCCAGGAAGTCCATTTAATGTCTCGGCAAATCGGGTAATGTCCGATGCCACAGGGCCCGGTTCTGCGTTGATGACGCTACATGGCGGAATGCCGGACAGGGTTTCCTGTCCGTATCCCTGCTTGTCCTTTTTCATTGTGCCCGATTGGCTATGACATGCTCGATTTTCTGAAAATGCTCTGGCGTGCCTTCGTCGTCCTCAAGGACTTCGTGTTTGGAATAATCGCCATCATCATTCTTCTTGCCGTTGTGGTTGCTTTCTCGCCCGCCACGGAAACGGCACTGTCTGAAAAGACCGCCCTCGTCGTGCGGCTGGAAGGCAATCTGGTGGAGCAGCGCACCGCCGCTGATCCCCTCACCCTCGTCGGCAGCAGCGAAGGGCTGATCCCCGAGACGCTGATGCGCGATGTCATCAAGGGCATCGACCGCGCCGCGAAGGACGAGCGCGTGGCGGCGCTGGTGCTGGAGCTTGACGGATTTTACGGCGCAGGTCCCGGCGCGCTGGAAACCGTGGGCGCGGCCCTCAGGCGCTTCAAGGAAACCGGCAAGCCGATCTACGCCTACGGCCGCTATTATACCGAGCCGCAATATTATCTCGCCAGCCTTGCCAATGAAGTCTGGCTTCACCCCATGGGCGGCGTGCTGCTGCGCGGCTATGGCCAGTACAACGTCTATCTGAAGGACGCGCTCGACCGCCTGAAGGTCTCGGTCCACGTCTTCCAGGCCGGGCGCTACAAATCCTTTATCGAGCCCTATGTGCGCGACAGCATGTCCGATGACGCCCGCGTCTCGCTCCAGACCCTCTATGACGGCCTGTGGGGCAAATATGTTCAGGACGTGGAGTCCGCCCGCAAGGAGCGCGGCTTCCAACTGTCCGCCACCATCAACACCGCGGCGGACCAGATCGTGGCAAGCGGCGGGGATCTCGCCGAATTCGCCGTGAAGAGCAAGGCGGTGGACAAGCTCGGCACCTACGCCGAATTCGTCAAGCAGATGGCCGCCCTCGTCGGCACCGGCGAGGACCGGGACGGTCTGCCCGCCTACAGCCAGACCGAACTGGCAAGCTATGTCTCCGCCACCAATGATCAGGAAAAGCGCTCCGGCGATGCGGTCGGCGTCATTTACGTCAACGGCGAGATCGTGGACGGCGAGGCTCCGCTCGGCGTGGCGGGCGGCGACACCATCGCGCGGCTCATCCGCCAGGCCATGAAGGAAGACGCCATCAAGGCGCTGGTGGTGCGCGTCAACTCGCCCGGCGGCTCGGCGACCGCCGCCGAAGCCATTCGCGAGCAACTCATGCAGGCGCGCCTGCAAGGCATACCGGTCGTCACCTCCATGGGATCGGTCGCGGCATCCGGCGGCTACTGGGTCGCTGCGGGCACGGACGAGATCTGGGCCGAGCCCTCCACCATCACCGGCTCCATCGGTGTGTTCGGCATCCTGCCGACGTTCGAGCGCACGCTCGATGCCGTCGGCGCCCAGTCGGACGGCATCGGCACCACCCCGCTCTCCGACATCGGCGATCTCACTCGCCCGCTCAGCCCGGAGGCCAACCGCATCGTCCAGTCGTCGGTCGAGAACACCTACAAGCGCTTCCTCGGCGTCGTCTCCACCAACCGCAACATCTCCGTCGATGCCGCGAACGATGCCGGTCAGGGCCGCCCGTGGAGCGGCGCGACCGCCCAGCAGCTCAAGCTGGTCGATCACCTCGGCGGCCTCAACGAGGCGGTGGCCGCCGCCGCCCGCAGAGCCAAGCTCAAGGACTATCGCGTGGTTCATGTGGACCCGGTCGAGCCGTGGGCGGGCTTCATCACCCGCAAGCTCTTCGGCGTGC
>NZ_DATBUP010000038.1:0-40718 GCF_036515995.1 Pedomonas sp.
GAAGCCAGTGGTCGAGCCGACCGGGACGCGAGCGTTGCCGCCCAGGTTGCAGTTGTACGACTCTTCGCCCAGCAGCGCCTGCGCGGTCGGGCCGTCGCTGTCTTCCCAGTAGGTGGCGTAGCCGCGCACGGTCAGCGCGTCGGTCGGGTGCGCGATGAAGCTGCCCGAAACCTGGCGGGTTTCGCGCTCGCCCAGCTTGCCCGAGAAGCCGACGTTATCGTACTGGCCGTCGGTGTGGTAGTAGCGGCCCGACAGGCGTACGCCCAGCTTGTCCTCGACCAGCGGGCCCTCGACGGAGGCCTTGACTTCCATGGTGTTGTAGGAAGCGTAGGACAGGTCGACGCTGCCCTTGACTTCGTCGGTCGCCGGCGCGCGGGTGATGAAGTTGATGGCGCCGCCGAAAGTGGCGCGGCCGAAGTTGGCCGACTGCGGACCCTTCACGACCTCGACGCGCTCGATGTCGGTCAGACCGGAAGTCGAGCCGCCCGGAATGGCAACGCCGTCAACGAAGATGGTCACGGCCTGGCGGTTCGGGGAGTCGCCCGGGTACATGCCGCGCATGGTAATGGCGGTGAAGCTGCGGTCGTTGCGGTTGGCGGAGCTGTTCTGGTAGCGCAGGCCCGGTACGAAGTCGTTCAGCTCATTCAGGCCCTGCACGCCGCGAGCAGCCAGTGCATCGCCGGTCATGGCGGTGATGGCGACGGGGACGTCGACCAGGTTTTCGCCACGCTTACGGGCAGTCACGATGATCTCGCCCATGGCGAACTCAGGAGCCGCAGCCTGTTCACCAGCGGCGGCGTCAACAACCTCCTGGGCGGCGGCTTCTGCAGCCAGCAACGCAACGAGACACGCAGTCGAAGTCTGAAGCATCCGCTTCTTCATCGACGAAACACGATAAGACATTTAAGCAACCCTCCACTGATTCCGGTTGCGCATCGTATCTGTGAACGGTGGAAATACGCCCCCCGAGCACAGACCGTCCTCCTCCTTGGATGAACTGCGCAATCGGCGGCAAACATCATTCTTTGCAGTTGCGGTCTATATATCGACCCATTTTATCCGACATGCGGATATGGTGCATGCTCTCAGCAAGGGATGGGGGTCGATTTTCCCGTATTCGTTAAAATTCACTCGCCGTTCATTAAGAATTTGAGAGCCACGAACTGCAGACCCCAGCCGAGCGATTAGTGCGAATCTGTCGCTCCCGGGATGCCGAGGCCTAAACCAGCTTTTCCAGAGGCTAGGTCAGGCAGGCAGCTCCGCCCGGGTCACTGCTCGCAGCGAATCGACCACCAGCCGCAGTGCGGGCGGCGGTACTGTCGTTGCCCGTCGCAGCAACAGACCTGCCGTATAAGACATGACCAACTCCGGCGTCGGCAGCAAAGCGAGCCGCCCTGCCTTCACATCGTCTTCCGCCTCGCGGCGCGGCAGCAGGGCGATCATCCCACTCTCCATGGCCGCCCGCCGGATCAGCTGGAGGGAAGCACTGTTGAGGGTCTGCTGCGGTGTCTGTAACCCTTGCTGGAAGAAAAGACTGGCAAATCGGTAAGGAACGGAATGTTCGAACGGTACTGCCCACTTCTCCTCCGCAAGGCGCGCCAGAGTGGGCTGGCCTGTCAGGAGTGGATGGCTAGGGGCCACATACGGCTCCACATGCTCAGTGCCGATTTCCTCGAAGGTCAACTCGGTCGTCTCCGCGCGCGAGGCGTGAACGATTTCCGGCACGATACACAGCCCGACATCCAGTTCCCGCGCGATCAGCTTGGCCGCCAACGCCTCGCGGGTGCCGGTCAACACCTGGATGTTCAATTGAGGAGCGCGCTGCACGACATCGCGGATCACACGCGGCATCACATGGGTCAGGAAGTTCGGCGAAACGCCGATGCGCACCTGCCCCTGCGCCACCGCATGGCTGCTGTCCAGCTCCGCAATGGCACGGTTAACCTCGTTCAGGATCAGCAGCGCACGGGGAAGCAGCCGCTCACCAGCTGCCGTCAGCGCCGCGCCGCGCGGACCACGCTCGAACAGGCGGGCCCCGAGTTCGCCTTCCAGTCCCCCGATGCTACGGGTCAAGGCGGGCTGGCTGATGCTCAGGCGGCGCGAGGCGCGACCGAACCCGCCTTCCTGTGCAACGGCCACGAACTGCTCCAGACGCCGCAGATCCATGGTCATCTCCACTCATGCAAAACTTGCATGAGTTTATGCACCTTTCAGGGATTGCGTCAAATCCCGGACGTGGAAGAATAGGAATCACACAAGGAAAGAATTTCTGGAGCGCCAATGCCCAAAGTGACTGTCAACCGCCGGCTGCCCATTGCAGGCCAGTCCCCTGGGGAGGACCGCCTCCTTGCCATCGCGGCAGCCCTGGCTTCCGAACTGGCGGTGACCCGCGAGCGCCTCGATACGCTGGAGCGGCTGTGTCAGGCCGCCGGTGTTATCAAGCCGGACGCCATCGAGCAGTTCACACCTGACCCCGAGCAGACAAAAGAGCGCGACGGGCTGCGCAAGGGCATCATCTCCCGCGTCTTCCGCCCCCTGCTCAAAGACACCGCAAGCCAGTAACGCTGGAGGCTGCACCATGACCCAATCCGCTCATCCCATGCTGCCCTCCGCGACCCATGACGAGGTTGCCCAGCAGCTCTTTATCCGTGATCTGAAGGTTTATCTGGCAGAACAGATCGAGCCGCACCTGCGCCCGGTGGCGGAAGCGCTCGATCCGGGCCCTGCAAGCAACGCTCGGGTCGAAACCATTTACAATGGCCTGCATGAGAACGAGAACTTCCGCGCCTATGCCAGCTTGCGCCGTACTTCGCAGGACATGCTGTGGACGGCGATTTCCGATAGCGTTGAACGCCAGAGCGATGAACTGGAAGCCAAGGCTGCCGCGGCTCCCCAACTGGGTTCGCTGACGCTCGACCCGGATTTCAAGGTTCCGGAGTATCTGGCGGACCGTGACGTGCACCTGATGCCCGGCGGCTACCACGACAACTCCGAAGGCGTATCGCAGGGCGCTCTCATGGATCGTGGCGGCGCGGTCTACATGCTCGGCCGCAACGGCGGCCTGATGAACGACGTGCGCGGCCATACGCTCGTCTCGCACCTGTACACCTGCTATCCGGATTTCGAGCCGGCCCGTATTCTGGAGCTGGGCTGCGGCATCGGCTCCAGCCTGGTGCCGGTTGCCAGCGCCTTCCCGCAGGCCGAAACCCATGGCATTGATGTCGGCGCATCTGTCCTGCGCTATGCCCTGGCCCGCGCGCGGCATCTCGGGGTTGCCGTCCACTTGTCGCAGGACAACGCGGAACATACGCGCTTCGAGGATGAAAGCTTCGATCTGGTTTTCTCCTGCGTGCTGCTGCACGAGACTTCCGAGGCAGGCATCCACAACGTCATGAAGGAAAGCTACCGGCTGCTGAAGCCAGGCGGCATCGCCGTCCACCTGGAAGTGCCGCATCGCTACGAGACCATGGATCTGTGGAGCAAGATCCGCGGAGAGATCGAGTTCGACTACAACAACGAGCCGAACTGGAAGGCGGCCATCAGCGCAGATTACGCTGCCGTGCTGCGCCAGGTCGGCTTCAAGGACCCGCTCGTTGGCTACCAGGACGCCACGCCGGCTCCGCAGCGGGGCGCTGGTCACTTCTCCGATACGTCCAAAGGCACGTTCCGCTCCTGGTTCGTCGCCTCTGCACGCAAATCATAACAAGAACGAAAAGCGCATGGACTCCGCAGCCACAGGCGGTCAGGCTAAACGCACGGGCATGATCGCTCCCTTGATCGTGGGTGCGGCAGGCTTCATGCAAACGTTCGACAGCAGCGCCATTACTGTGGCGCTGCCACCTATGGCGGTTGATTTCGGGGTGACGGCCTTGTCGCTGAACCTCGTCATCACCGCCTACCTTATTGGGGCGACCACATTCCTGCCCGTGTGCGGCTGGGCAGCAGAGCGATTTGGCGCCCGCCGCATCTTCCTGTTCGCCATCGCCGGTTTTGGCCTGGCCTCGCTGGCCTGCGCCATATCCACAAGCCTGCCCTTGCTCATTGCCGCCCGTATCATACAGGGCTGCATGGGCGCGCTGCTGATCCCGGTGGGCCGCATCATCATATTCCGCGCGGTCCCTCGCAGTGAAGTCGTCAAAGCGGCATCCATGCTGACGCTGCCGGTCATGTTCGGCCCCCTGCTCGGGCCGACCGTCGGCGGCCTGCTGCTGTCCGTCGGCCCGTGGCAGTCACTCTTCCTGCTCAACGTCTTCATGGCGCTGCTCGGCTACTGGTCGATCTGTAAATTCATCGACGACATTCCGCCTGATGAACCCCGGCCGCTCGATCTGAAGGGCTACGTACTGATTGCGCTTGCCCTGGTCGGCATCAGCTACGGCATCAGCATGGCCGCGCAGGAAAACGACAGCCTGCTTCCGGCTCTGGCCCTGGTCGTCGGCGGCCTCGTCAGCGGGGCGCTCTACTGGCATCACTGCCGGACGCAGGAGCACCCTATTCTCGATCTCAAAGTCCTGCATCTGCCAACCGTCTACGTCACCAACGTCGGCGGCATTTTCCACCGCATGCTGGTGAGCGCGGGGCCCTTCCTCCTGGCGCTGCTGTTCCAGCTCGGTTTCGGCCTCAGCCCGGCAGCGGCAGGCGGCCTGATCTTTGCAGTGGCGCTGGGGTCCTGCTTCGGCCGCTTCATTGTGACGCCCGTCGCCCGGATCACGGGGTTCCGCAATTTCCTCGCAATCAACTGCGTGGCGCTCTTCCTCTCCATGGCCATCTGCGCTCTGTTCACGCCGCAAACGCCGTATCTCGTCATCCTCGCTGTCCTGTTCGTGCAAGGCTTCATTCGCTCGGCCCAGATCATCGGCATGCTCTCTTTAAGCTATGCCGAGGCATCGGACCGTGAGCTTGCCCAAGTCAGCACCATCACCAGCGTCAGCCAGCAATTCTCCCTCAGCATTGGCATCGCCGTCTCCGTTATTGCGGTGCACGCGGCTCAAAAGATGCTGGGCGAACCGGACGTGAGCGTCGCGGCCCTAGGCCCCGCCTTCGTCATTGTCGGGGCGCTGTGCCTGCTCCCCCTGCTCTGGCTGATGCGCCTGCCGTCCGATGCGGGCCAGCATCTGGTCGCGGCCAAGTAGAGGCTTAAAATTCCTGCGGAGAGTCTGCATATGACCGCACCTCAAATTGATAACGATCCCGTCGACCGTGCGTTCGTGCGTGTTGCAGAGGGACTGGTGCATTACCGCAGCATTGCCGGCACGGCGGCGCGTCGCCCGCTAGTTCTCCTGCATGCCTCGCCCGGCTCCTCGCGCGGGCTCATCCCCCTGATGCGCGCTCTTCATGCCGAGCCCGAATGTCCGAGCATCATCGCGCCGGATACGCCCGGCAACGGTGACTCCTTTGCGCCTCCTGTCGAGGACCCGGACATTGCATGGTTCGTCGATGCCCTTGTTCGCACGCTTGATGCCCTCGGCATTGAAAAAGCCGACATTTATGGCGCACATACTGGTGCGCGCACCGCCTGCGAAGCTGCCGCCGCCTGTCCGGATCGGTTCGGCGCGGTGATTTTTGATGGCATTGGCGACTATTCGCCCGAGATGCGCCAGTTGCTGCTTGAGAAATACGCCCCGCCCATGGAGCCGGACGACTACGGCCAGCAGCTCATCTGGGCCTTTCACTTCGTGCGGGACCAGGCGCTGCACTTCCCCTATTTCCTGCGGGATCCCGAACACCGGCTCATGACCCGGCCCGTTCCCGATGCGAATGATCTGCACGAGCGGACGCTCGAGGTGCTGAAGGCGCTCAGGTCCTATCACAAGCCGTACCGGGCCGCCTTCGCTTATGAGAGCAAACGGCGCATGCCGGACATAGGTATTCCGGCCCTGATGCTGTCCGCGCAAAACGAACTGCCGTCCTTGCGCCTTGCAGCCGAGGAGATGACTGCCCTGCTGCCCAGGGGCCAGCGCGTCTCGATCGGCCCGTCCTTCACGGAGAAGGCGCGGGCAATTCTCACGTTCCTGGATTCTGCTTCAAAGTAAGGCTGCCCTCAGCAAGGCAGGCGCGAGCCCGTTGGCAGCTTCCCATGCGTTTGAACGGGCGCGCTGGGCAATGCCTCAGATGTCCGCGACCCTGCAGATGTCGACGACCAGGCCGCAAAAAGTACGCCGCGCCCTTGATGAAGGACGCGGCCCAGAAGCCAACGGGAGGTGCAGGAGGGTTGACGCCCTCCTGCAGAACTTATTCCATGCCTGTGTCAGGCACCCGTTACCTGCTTTGCCGCCACGCGACCGGCGATCTTGCCGAGTGTGGTCGCGGTCAGGAGGCCATTGCCGGCAATGTAGCCGTCCGCGCCCGAGCCGGAGACGCCGCGCGCCGCACCACCGCCTGCGAACAGGTTGGCGAACGGCTTGCCGTCAGCCTTCAGCACGCGAGCCTCGGCATCCACCTCCAGGCCGCCTTGGGTATGGAAGATCGCTCCTGTCACCTTCACGGCATAGAACGGCGCGGCCAGGCCCGGCCGGGCACCGTTGAACACGCGGCCGAACGCATCCGCCTCGCCTGAGGTGCGCGAAGCCTCCGCCTCGTTGAAGCTTTTCTGCAGCGCCTCGGCGGGCACCTTGATCTTGGCCGCCAGTTCTTCAACCGTATCGGCCTTATGGATCGCACCGGCCTCGACCGCCTGCATGAAGTCATCGAACTGCGTCATGACGTCATAGATGCGCTGGTCGAACACGGTGTAGGCCACCTTGTCCGGTTGAGCCAGAACCTTCACCGCCTGCTCCGAATAGCCCTTGGCCTCGTTGGAGAAACGCAGGCCATTGACGTTCACCTGGAAGCCGCCTTCCATGATGGTCGGCCAGTTGATCGGCACGCCGTGGCCGTAAGCCAGACCGGCGTGGCCCTGATAGGCATCCAGATCCTTGATCGACGCGCCCAGTACTTCACCCCATAGAATGGCATCACCCTTGTTGCCGGGGTGCCCGTTGAAGGTCGCGCCCTCCAGTTCGGGAATGTAGCGGATCACCATCTCCTCGTTGCCGGCAAAGCCGCAGCAGGCAAGGATCAGGCTCTCGCACCCGATATCTTCCAGCGACCCGTCCGGACGCTCGATGGCAACGCCGGTCACCCGATCGCCGTTCACATACAAGGTGCGCACCGTCGCATCGCACATGATGTCCGCGCCGGCCTCGGCGCAGGCCGATTCCAGACGCGCCATCAGCTCCGCGCCCGAGCGGTTCGGCATGCCGAACATGCGGCGCACGCTATGTCCCGGATAGAGAAACCCGTCCACCAGCGTCAACGGGAGACCATGCTTCTGCTGGAGCCAGCCGACGGTGTCCGCCGATTCACGTGCCAGATGCTCCACAATGGCTTGATCAGCCTTGCCCTTGGCTTTCGCCTGTATGTCCTTGGCGAACAGCTCCGGGCTATCCTCGATCCCTGCCTCGCGCTGCTCGGGCGTGCCGGCAGCCGGAATGAGACCGGTCGACATGGCGGTAGTGCCCCACACCTTGGGATCCCGCTCCAGAACCAGCACATCCGCGCCATGGTCACGCGCGGCAAGCGCGGCGGTCAGGCCGCAGCCGCCGGCCCCGACGATCAGCACCGGAATGGAAAATTCGAATTCGGATGCCGCCTTGGTTTCGACTGCCATGCCAACTCCCAGAAATTGCTGTGCGGGGCGGGTCTTTTCCGCCACCCTGCCTGAAATCCAGTCCGGACTGTAACCCTCACCCGCCGATTCCGGCAGCGTCACCTCCTGATTTAACCGGAGTGCGAATAGATTGGCTTTGAAGCTTAATCCCGACGTCAGACCGGGCGATAAGGAACCAAAGCCGATCCGAAGCGGGCCTAACGCCGGATAAGAAGCGCATAGGGACAAAAATCATGATGTTGCTGAACAGAGAACGCGCCAATCAGATCATGGACAAACACGGGCTGGACGGTCTCGTCGCCGCCTTCCCGGAGAACATCTACTACCTCAGCAATTACTGGGGCCCGATGTTCCTGATGTCGCGGAATTACACCCTGTTTGCCTTTCTTCCGCGTGATCCCAATGCTCCAGCGGCACTGATCATGCCCGGCACCGGCGTCTACCACCTGGAACACTGCCCCACGTGGATGCCGAACGTGGCGACCTATATTACCCGCATCAAACCCGGCAAACCGATCCCGCCGCGCGATTTCGAATTCACTACCGAAGACATTGAGGAAAGCGCCGCCGACCGTGTCGTGACCGAGGATTCGGCCAAGGGCCAGCCGCTGACGCCCTACCCGATCCGTGAGGGCGCGCCAATGGCACCGCGTGATCAGCAACTGCTCAACCGCTATGCCATGCACAGCGACAACCCGTCGATCTCAGCAACCCGTGCGCTGGCAGGAGCCCTGCGCACCGCCGGTATCACCAAGGGCAAGATCGGCTTCGATGATCCGCGCGTGCTGGGCTGGCTTCAGGCCGTCGGTCTTGAGGACTTGAGCGGCGTTGATGCGCTCAACATCTTCAAGGAAATCCGCATCATCAAGACACCCGCGGAGATTGATCTGCTGCGCAAGGCCTCCGTGATGAGCGAGAACGCCATTAACAAGGTCATCGATGCGCTGGAGCCTGGTCTGCCGCTCGACGCATTGCCGCGCATCCATGCCATGGCGATGGCCGAGCAGGGCGGCGTTTCCGAATTCATCATCGCCAACATCCGAGGTCTTGCCACCGGCGTTGTCGAGGCCAACGAGATCATGAAGCTGGATTCAGTTGGCAGCTACAAGCAATACCGCGGCGACGTGGGCCGCACCGTGATCTGCGGCACGCCGACCGACGAAATGCTGAAGCGCAATCAGATTGTTGGCCGAGCGCTACAGATCGCCTACGAGAACATCCGCCCTGGCAAGACCTTCAAGGAAATTGTCGATCTTACCTTGAAAGCCGTGCACGATGAAGGCTTCCCCGGCTTCGTCATTGCGGGACCGCACTCTGTCGGCCTTGAGCACACCGACCATCCGGTCTCGGTGGGCCCGGAGCTGCCCGGACACCACCAGCTGGTGTTCGAGGAGAACATGGTCTTCACGCTGGACATGCCCTACCACGAGTTCGGCTGGGGCACGATGCACGTGGAGGACATGATGCTCGTCACCAGGGACGGCTGCGAATCCCTCTCTTCTCAAGATACGTCGCTGCGCATCAAGCCGCTGTGACGCCCCCCTCGAGGCTGCCGGGCGGATAATTCCCCCCCTACTTCCGTCCGGTGGCCTCGAACCTTCTTTGTTGCGTTGCGTTGTTGATTTACCCTGAAGGAACCGGCCAGGCCCTCGGCCTGGCCGGTTCTTTTCATGGCAGCCGCGTCGGTCCGCAGGATCAGATGACAGGGCTGGCGCCCCCGTCCGTTGCAATGACCGTCCCGTTGATTGCGCTTGCCTCTTTGGACGCAAGGAAAAACACCGTCTCGGCAATCTCCTCCGGCCTGATGATGCGGCCATAAGGGCTTGCCTGTGTCAGAATCTCCTCGGCTTGGGCTTCGGTAATCCCCTCGTTCAACGCCTTGGCCGCAATCAGATGCTGCAGGCGCGCTGTCGCCACCGGGCCTGGATTGACGCCGACCACTCGGATACCTGCATGTCCCCAGGCATGCCCGAGACCGGACGTCACCAACATCAGAGCCGCATTGGCAGCGCCTCCCGGCAGATGAGTATCGCTTGGCACCTTACCGCCCAGACCGATTATGTTCACGATCACCCCCGAGCGCTGCTGTATCATTCGCTCGAGGACCGGAACCGTCGCGTTCATGTAAGTAAAATACTTCGCCTCCATGGCTTCCTGCCACGTTCGCGCAGTGATATCGGCCGGCGGCGTCTGCCGGGCCGCACCGGCGCAGTTCACCAGCACATCGACCGGGCCGAACTCTTCCTCGGCCCGGGCACAGGCTGAACGGGTTTCCTCTGCATCCTTCAGATCTGCCGCAAGCGCCCGCAACCGATCAGATGAAACCAGTTCGCGCTCCTCCGGCAAGGACCGCGCCAATACCGTCACCCGGTCTCCCGCTTCCAGAAAGCGGCGGGCACAGGCGGCCCCAATGCCGCGACTGCCGCCGGAAACCAGAACATGACGTTGAGCCAAACGCGCATCCATATCGCTCTCCCCGTTCGTTGGACTTTGTCTTAAAGCTAGCCTGCCCCATTGCGCACCTGCAGGCTACATTGCAACCTGTCCAGCCAGCGGGCGGCCATCCTATTGCCTTGCGCAAATTCCGTCGCCACAGTTCTGATCGGACGGGAGGCAAAATAAGGCAGCCGCCGCGAAAGGCTCCCGCCACTCTTTCTCCATGAGTTTTCTTCTCGAACATGCAAGGTATTGCGATGACGTCTCCTGGCTTTCTGGACATTCAACGTGTCATTGAGATTGACCGCTTTGCTTTGCCGGTTACGTTCCTGTTTCCGGACGCAAATATCGAAGATCTGCGCCCCAACGCCGACCGTCTTTCACCCCACCACGTAGACTTTGAGACCTCCAGCCTCCTGCTGGCCATTCAGAGCATGGTGATAAAATGGGGAACCCTGAATGTTCTGGTCGACACCTGCGTTGGCGCAAACAAACACCGCCCTGCGCGTGCCGAGTGGCACCAACTGGCAGAGACAGCCTACCTCAGTCAGCTAGCGGCAGCTGGCCTGCGCCCCGACGATATTGATATCGTCTTCTGCACCCATCTCCATGCGGATCACATCGGCTGGAACACGCGACTGGAAAATGGGAAATGGGTTCCAACGTTTCCAAACGCGCGCTACCTCGTATCGAAAACCGAACTTGCATACTGGCTTGCTCGCGAGACGCGCGAGGCGGGCACGGCAAATCACGGTTCGTTCGGCGACAGCATGCTGCCGATCCTTGCGGCGCATCTGGTCGATGAGGTCGAAGATGGCTTTGATCTCGGCCACGGACTAAGCGTACGCGGCCTGCCCGGACACACGCCCGGCGGAATGGGACTGGAAATCTCCAGAAACGGACATCCGCCCGTCTGCCTGTGTGGCGACGCCTTCCATACCGTTGCGCAGGCCTTCCAGCCCGCATGGTCCAGCCGGTTTTGCGCGGACCCGGAGCAAAGTCGTGCAACGCGACTGGAGTTGCTCGCCCGGTCCCGTGAGGACGGCTTGGTGATCGTACCGTCACATATCCGGGGCCATATCGGATTTCAGATGCACGCCCAAGGCCCTTGCCTGCTGGAGTCACTCTGAGAGGTCGGACCTATTCATAAAGCCATGGCTGAACCTGGCGCTGCCTTTGCTCGAACGTCTCGATCCCGGCCGCATGCTTGGCCAGCAGCACATCGATCTCATCCCAGCCGTTCAAAAGGGCTTCCTTGATTCCGGGCTTGATTTGAAACGGCACGACGCTTGCGCCCACCTGGATGACCTGCTCGGGAAGATCGACTGTGACTTCGTGACCAGCACAGTCTTCCGCCAGGCGGCGCACTGCCTCAGCGGGCAGCTGCACAGCCAGTAGGCCGCTACGCGCGCAGTTGGCATGGAAAATCTCGCCGAAGCTCGGAGCAACGACGCAGCGAATCCCGAAATCCGACAGTGCCCAGACCGCCTGCTCCCGGCTGGAGCCGCAACCGAAATTGTCGCCTGCGAGCAGGATTTTGGCAGTGGTATATGGCGGCCGATTGAGAATGAAATCTTCGATTTGCTCGCCCGTGGCCTTTCGTCGGCGGTCACGGAACAGATAGTCTCCCAGCCCATTGCGCTCCATCAGAAGCAGATAACGCGCCGGGAAAATCAGATCCGTGTCGATATGATCCTCAAGCAGCGGCGCGGCGACACCCGTTATGCGAACAAAGGGCTGTGGCATCAGTTCAAATCTCCAGCTTGCGGACATCGACGAGATGACCGGCAATGGCGGCAGCGGCGGCCATGGCCGGGCTCATCAAATGCGTTCGACCGCCGCGTCCCTGCCGGCCCTCAAAGTTGCGGTTGGAGGTGGAGGCGCAGCGCTCTCCCGGTGCCAGCCGGTCCGCATTCATCGCGACGCACATGGAGCAACCCGACTCCCGCCATTCGAAACCGGCATTCAGGAAGATCCGGTCCAGGCCCTCGGCTTCCGCCTGCTTTTTCACCAAAGTCGATCCAGGCACCACCATGGCCCGGACCGTATCAGCCACCTTGCGACCGGCAGCCACGCGCGCAGCGCTTCGCAAATCCTCTATGCGGCCATTGGTGCAGGAACCAATGAACACGCGATCGATCGCGACACCTTCAAGCGGAGCGCCCGGCATCAGCCCCATATAGTCGATGGCGCGCTTCCAGCGGGCGCCTGTCTCGGCGTCCGGAGCAGCCCCCGGGTCCGGAATGCGCCCTCCGATGGGGCAGGCATCCTGCGGGCTTGTGCCCCAGGTGACGTATGGGGCGATCTCGGACGCATCGATGGTCAGGGACTTGTCAAAAGCCGCATCCGGATCAGTCGACAACGTTTTCCAGTAGCCCACCGCCCTGTCGAATGTCGCGCCGGACGGGGCATAGGGTCGTCCTCGGACATAAGCGAACGTGGTCTCGTCGGGCGCAATGAGGCCGACCCTTGCTCCGGCCTCGATGGACATGTTGCAAAGCGTCATGCGGGCCGCCATCGACATCTCTTCAATGACGCGGCCCCGATATTCGATGGCATAGCCGACGGCGCCGCCGATGCCGATGCGGCTGATCAGGGCCAGCGCAACATCCTTGGCGCAGACGCCATCGCGCAGAACGCCCTCGACTCTGACCTCCATCGTTCTGGCGCGATGCTGGACAAGGCATTGTGTGGCCAGAACCGTTGCGCACTCGCTCGCCCCGATGCCGAAGGCCAGAGCGCCAAAAGCCCCGTGTGTCGAGGTGTGGCTGTCCCCGCATACCAGGGTTATGCCTGGAATCGTGAACCCCTGCTCGGGGCCGACCACATGCACGATACCCTGCCGCTCGTCCTTCAGGTCAATGTACGGCAGGCCGAAGTGTGAGGCGTTCTCAGCCAGGCGCGCCACCTGCGCCGCTGCCAATGGGTCCCTTATGGGTCCGCTGCGGTCATCGGTTGGAACGCCGTGGTCCGGCACAGCCAGATTCGTGCCTGGACGTCTTGCCTTTCGGTTGGCCGCTCGCATCATTTCAAATGACTGGTGCGTGCTTACTTCCTGAAGGATGTGGCGGTCGACATAAAGGATGGTGGACCCGTCCGACTGCTCGCTGACAACGTGAGAGTCCCAGAGCTTCTGGTAAAGCGTGCGTCCCATGCTCATGGCGTATATTCATCCTTCAGGACCAACCGGCCCCTCTCAGTGCCATGACGGCAGCGGCCTTCCAAAAGGCACGCTGCTGCCACGCGCGACGGACCGGATCTAGCGGGTGCCGTCAATGTTCAGGCTCGCCGATAAATAACCTGCGCGCCTGGAGAAACCGATCTTAGAATTCTTCAAGCAGGCGGCCGAAACCTTCGATGCGATCATTGAAGCCATTGGCGCGCAGGGCATGCCAGTAGGTCGCCGTATTGATCGCAATGACCGGCTTTCCCAGCCACTTTTCAGCAACAGCAGCCAGCTTCATGAAGGACAGGTTCGTGCCTACCTGAACGATGGCATCAACGTCGTCACCATCCAGTTCCTTGACGACGGATATCAGGCGTTCTTCGGATTGCTCGGCGATGGCGATCCAGGACGGACACTGCAGTGGAATGTCGCGAGCGGTCGAGAAGCCGTGGTCTTCCAAGAAGGTCCGCACCTCACCGTTGGCCGTCGGATAATAAGGCGAGAAAAACGCGACGCGCTTAATGCCGCCGTAGGCTTTCAGGGCAGCAGCCGTCGCCTCTGCACCGGTGGAGACGCCAAGACCGCTGATCCTTTCGATATTCTCGCGCCATCTGACCGCGCCGGCGGCGCCGCCGAAGAACGTCACGGCGGACATGCCCATGACCAGGTAGTTTGGCTGGCACGTCAGCACGCCTTCAACGGCAGCGGCGGTATTGTGGCTGATTTCCCATGCGCCAGCCATGAACGTCTCGTTAGAAACGGCCTTGGCGTTGTCGACCACAATTCGGCTGTAATGATTGGTCACGCCATACGGTCGCAGATCATCAAAATCCGGCTGCACGACAGTATTGGTCGAGGGACCAAGCACGCCGAATTTCATCCGATAGCCGCGCGCGTCCGCACTGCGGCGCACCTGATCATTTACCTTTGTCACGAGACGTTACTCCACATCTTCAGAGCGTTAATGTTTGCCCGCTTCTCTCGCGGCCGAGTACGCATTATGCCTGCCGCGTCTCTTGACATGGGCGCTTGAACAGGCCGCTATTCGTCCGCCGTCGGACTTTTGCACCTCGCCCCTGATCTGGCGAATGAACTCTGTCCTGCTGTTCGCCTGCCGAACGCTGATGCATCGCCTGGCGATGATCCCTTGATCGGCACCGCCGGTTCCCTCAGAAATCTGGAGATACTTGAGGCTGCATGAGAAAGTGTTGTGGATACGGAAAGCTCCATCCGGGCGATCGCCCGCAGCATCAGCGTATTGCAGGCAATCAATCGCTCTGCGTCTCTGACCGTGTCGGAAATCGCCGAGAGTTCTCGGATTCCCTACCCGACAGCCACACGGATTATCCGCACGCTCGTCAATCTGGGAATGATCGAGAAGGAACCATCAAGAAAAAAATACCGGCCGACGGCCCTTACCCAGTCTCTCTCGTGCGGCTTTCAGAATCACGACCGGCTCGTCAGCGTTGCCCGTCCTCACATTGTCGAACTGACGCAGCGTTTCGGCTGGCCCGTGTCCGTCGCGACCAGGGTCGGCAAGGTCATGGTGGTGCGGGATTCAACCAGTTCGATGACACCGCTCACCTTCACTCATTATTTCCCCGGCTGGCAGGTGCCTCTGATCACCTCGGCCTCTGGCCGAGCATACCTGTCATATGCGGATGCGCTCCTGCGCCAGAAGCTTTTGGCGCACTTGCTGGAGACCGGCGGGCCTGCAGACCGGCTGGCCGTTCAGGAGTTTCTGGACGGCAATGCCGCCGAAAAGATCCGCAGTCAGGGTTATGCCGCCGTTGCTCGCACGCCCTATTCGCTCAACCCGGGGAAGACTTCGTCCCTGGCCGTGCCACTGCACCATGGAGGTGAACTCCTTGGCTCTCTGGCCATGGTCTTTTTCGCCAGCTCCGTCTCGATTGCAAAAGCCACATCCTTGTTTCTGGGTGCGCTCACGGAAACGGCATCGGAAATCGGCAAAGCCATGGAATCCAGCCACACCAACCTTGGCGATCACGGCCCAGGCTATGGTGCAACTTGAGGCCGCCCCTTCGTTCCCGGCGATGGAACTGCAGCCTGACACGCATTCAGTTCCATTGCCCGCCCTTGCTCATATTTTCTCGCACAGGAGTCATAGAGTGTCAGCGCCCAGCCTTCGACAGAAGCTCGCAAGAGGCGAATTCATCGTCGCCCCCGGCATCCAGGATATGATCACGGCCGTCATCGCCAAGGATGTTGGCTTTGAGGTCGTATACGGAACGGGCTACTGGCTGACCGCCTCCGCCTATGGCTTGCCTGACGCAGGCATTGCCTCCGTCACCCAGATGACGGACCGCATGGCCACACTTGTGCGCACGGTCGGCAGCGCCGTGATTGCCGACGCCGACACCGGCTACGGTGGCCTGTTGAACGTGCACCATACCGTTCGGGCTTACGAGGCTGCAGGTGTCGCCGGGATCCAGCTCGAGGATCAGGAATTTCCCAAGAAATGCGGCCACACGCCGGGCAAGCGCATTGTTCCGCTGGAAGAAATGGTCACGAAGATCAAGGTGGCCTGCGATGCTCGCAGCAACGATGACGTGCTCATCATTGCCCGTACCGATGCCCGGCAGTCGGAGGGCTACGATGGCGTCATGCGGCGCATGGAGGCATATGCAGAAGCGGGCGCCGATGTGCTTTTTCCCGAGGCCCTGACCAGCGAAGAGGAAATGCGCTCGGCCTGCGCCGGCCTCGACGCCCCGGTGCTGGCCAATATGGCCACCGGCGGCATCACGCCGATTCTTCCTCCCTCGAAGCTGCAGGAAATCGGGTTTTCCGTTGCGATTTATCCGGCACTTACCAGCCTGGTTGCTGCCGCTGCGGTGGAGAATGCCCTGCGCCTTCTCAAGGAGCAGGACCAGCCGCAAGGCCCGTCCACGCCGATCTACGATTTCAAGCGCTTCTGCAGCCTGATTGGCTTTGAAGATGTGTGGGCCTTCGACAAGAAGTGGCTGCGCTGAGCTGCGCCAGCCCGCTGCCCTGAAATCCATTCTAGTATCCCTTCGTCTTAGGAGCAAAACCATGGCCACTTGGCTGAAGCGCGGCGCACGCGCAGGTGAACGAGCTGCAACCGATCGCAAGGTGCGCGACACGGTGGAGGCCGTGCTGGCTGATATCGAGACGCGCGGCGATGCAGCGGTACGCGAGCTTTCTATCAAGTTCGATGGCTGGGACCGCGACAGCTATGTCCTGAGCGACCGCGAAAAGCAGGATTGCCTTGACCAGCTGTCTTCTCAGGATCTGAAAGACATCGAGTTCGCTCAAACGCAGGTTCGCAACTTTGCGCAGATCCAGCGCGATAGCATGAAGGACGTCGAGGTCGAGACGCTTCCCGGCGTCATCCTTGGGCATCGGAATATTCCGGTCAACGCAGCCGGTTGCTATGTCCCGGGCGGAAAGTATCCGCTGCTGGCCTCGGCCCATATGTCCGTGATCACTGCCAAGGTTGCAGGCGTCCCGCGCATCGTCACCTGCGCCCCGCCGTTCCAGGGCCGCCCGGCTCCCGCGATCGTTGCCGCACAGGTGCTCGCCGGCGCCGACGAGATCTACGTGCTGGGCGGAATTCAGGCAATCGGCGCCATGGCGATCGGCACGCAGAGCATACGCCCGGTCGACATGCTCGTGGGACCCGGAAACGCTTTTGTTGCCGAAGCCAAGCGCCAGCTGTTCGGCCGGGTCGGCATCGACCTTTTTGCCGGTCCGACGGAAACCCTCGTGATCGCCGATGAAACCGTCGACGGCGAGCTATGCGCCACCGACCTGCTGGGGCAGGCCGAGCATGGTCCGGATAGCCCGGCCATACTGCTGACCACGTCCGAGAAGCTGGCGCAGGACACCATGCGCGAGGTCGAGCGACTGCTCCAGATTCTGCCAACCGCCGCCCATGCCGGGGCCGCATGGCGGGACTACGGCGAAGTGATCCTGGCCGAAAGCGATGAGGAGATGGTCCGCATTGCAGATGACATCGCGTCCGAACACGTCCAGGTGATGACCGCTGATCCGGACTATTTCCTCAAGAACATGACCAATTACGGCGCCCTGTTCCTCGGCCCTCGCACGAACGTGAGCTACGGGGACAAGGTCATCGGCACCAACCACACCCTGCCGACCCGGAAGGCGGCGCGGTACACGGGCGGGCTCTGGGTCGGCAAGTTCCTGAAGACCTGCACCTATCAGAAGGTCGTGACGGACGAAGCGTCTGCGCTTGTCGGCGAATATTGCTCCCGCCTGTGTGCCCTTGAGGGCTTTGCAGGCCACGGTGAGCAAGCAAACATCCGGGTGCGCCGCTATGGCGGGCGGGACGTCCCGTATGCAGGCAAAGCCGAGGCTGCCGCATAAGACCGGCAGGCAACGCTCAAACGCGCGGGGCCTGATCTTTGGCGACAGGCCCCGCTGACATGCTCTCTTCCTTGAAGGCCCCCTTCCCCGCGGCGGCGTGGATGGCCTCCGGCGCGTGCAGATCCAAGGCAGTTGCTCGATGAAGAAGTTATTGCGTACCAGCCTCTCCCTCGCGCTGCTGACTGGCGTCGGCTTTGCCGCCATCAGTCTTGCGACCCTGCCACGTCCGGAGCCCCTTTACGGGGATCCTGACCGCACGCTCTCAGGCGCAGGCAATGTCATTGCCACTGGCTCGAACCCCGATGAGTGGCCCTCCTTTGGACGGGACATCGGCGGCAGCCAATGGTCTCCCCTCGACAGCGTCAATGTCCAAAATGTAGCCGCCCTGAGGGAGGTCTGGCGTTACGATGGCAAGGATTTCATCGCCGCCAAGGGCTTTGCCGGCACGCGCCTCGAGGCAACCCCCCTCATGGTCGACGGCACCTTGTACACCTGCACATCGTTCGATCGGGTGCTGGCCCTCGACCCGGCATCCGGTGCGGTCCGATGGGCCTATGACCCGCATGCCATCCACGCTGATGGCGCGGCGGTGCTGCCCGGCGAGCGCCGGACCCGGCACTGCCGCGGGGTCGCGTACTGGCGCGATACAAGGGCCTCAGCCGGGCAGATGTGCGCGACGCGAGTCTATCGATCATCGGGCGATGCAGCCGTTGTCGCCATAGACGGGCGCACCGGCCAGCCCTGCCGCGATTTCGGGGCAGAGCAAGGCCACCCCGGCTATGTGACCCATAAGGATTTCGAGAACCATGGCGAGGGCATCCGCACCGCCTCGTCCCCTCCGCTCGTCATAGGAGACGTCATCGTTGCCGCTGCAAATGCGATCGACGGGACGATGGATGCCGCCGATGGCATGGTGCGGGGGTTCGACGCCCGTACAGGCGTGCTGCTATGGGAGTTCAACCCGATCCCGGAAGACAAGCGCCGTGTCACGGGCGCTGCCAACGTCTGGACCCTGTTGTCCGGCGATCCGGAGCGCAAGCTCGTCTTTCTGGCGACCACCAGCCCATCGACGGACTTCTACGGCGGCAAGCGCCAGTTCGATATTCCGCTCTCCAACGCAGTCGTCGCCGTCTCCACCGAAACCGGCAAGGTCGTCTGGCATTATCAGATCCTGAAGCACGACCTTTGGGATTATGATCTGCCAGGTCATCCTCTTGCCGTCACCATCCGCAAGGATGGACGACAACGCGACGTGCTCATCCAGCAAACCAAGATGGGGACGCTGTTCGTGCTCGATCGGGACACCGGCGAGCCGGTCTTCCCCGTCGAGGAGAAGCCCACCCCGGCATCGGACATCTCCGGCGAGAGGGCTGCGCCCTTCCAAAAGACGCCGGTGCTGCCGGAGACCTTCGCCAGAACCCGGCTGACACGAGATGACATGTTCGGCCTGACGCCGTTCGACCGGGCCTGGTGCCGTGCCCGCTTCGACGAACTTCGCTACGAGGGCATCTTCACCCCGCCATCCGAGCAAGGCTCCCTGATCTTCCCGTCAGCACTCGGTGGTGGCAACTGGGGCGGCGCAGCATATGATCCGCATAACAATCTGCTCATCATCAAGGCCGAAAACCTCGCCACCATCGTGACCATGAAACCGGCGCAGTCGGCCGACGGCCCAAAAGACGCGGACTATCTGACCCGCCCTCTGGAGGGAACGGGATTCGAGACTTCAGGCGAGCTTTTTCTCTCGCCGCTCGGCATCCCCTGCACGCCGCCGCCCTGGGGCACCCTCACCGCCATTGACATGGACAGCGGCAAACGGGTCTGGCAAGTGCCGCTTGGGCAGCCCCATCGCTTCGGCATGACCGCGCCTGCGTTTCTGAACTGGGGCTCGCCCAATGTGGCAGGGCCTGTCGCAACGGCCGGCGGCCTCGTGATTGTCGGCGCGACCCTCGACAAGAGGATCCGGGCGTACAACGTCAAGACCGGCCGCGAGCTCTGGGCGTCCACACTCCCCGTGCCCGGCATGGCGGTACCTCTAACCTATGCCCACAACGGCCGGCAGTACGTCGTGATTGCCGCCGGCGGCAACTCGCTCGCCGAGACAGACATCGCTGACTCGATCGTCGCTTTCGCGCTGCCTCAGGAATGAAGGCTTAAGAAGCGCTGGATCCGTCGCGCCCTCGGAGGTGCGACGGATCCGTCGGTCAGCCAAGTTTAGCTCAGGAAGTCCTCGATAGCAGCTGCAACCTTCACAGGCTGCTCCTGCTGCACGAACGAGCCGGTCTCGGCAATCGTTGCCACCTTCAGGTTCGCAATGTGCCTGCGGGCGACCTCGGTGTAGCGCAGATATGTTCCCCGATCCGCACTGATCAGGAGCGCGGGCGCTGCAATACTTGTGAGATACTGCTCGATTCCCAGGCGGGCAACGCCACGCTCGCAGGAGCGCTTCCACCCGCCAGCGCGTTCGTTGGCCGCCGACTGATCCTCGCTGATGCGAGGGTCGAGCGTCCCAAACATCTTCTGCAAGTCGGCATGTGACCGAGGCTCTCCTTCCCCTGTCACCTTGCGCCGCTCGTCCTGCTCCCGCAGCGCCTCCCACGAAGCGGGCGGCCGCAACTGGGTGCTGACGAGAATAAGACTCGTGACCTTCTCCGGAAACTTCGCCGCAAGATAAGCGCTGACGACGCCGCCCATGGACACGCCGCCAACGGCGAACCGGGAAACGCCAAGCTGATCGAGCGCTGACAGCGCCATTGCCGCAACCTCTGGAATTGATGTCGCATAAGGCGCCGGGCCGTTCATCCTCGACTCCCCATGACCCGGAAAATCAATGGCGATCACTTTTCGGCGGGGCGCAAGCAGAGCCGCCACCGCCGCCCAGTCGTTCGCCCATCCGCCCAGCTTGGGAAAGACCACGAGCGGCATCTCCGCCCCTGCGCCGCTGATCGCACAGTGAATCCGGCCGCCTGCCACGTCCACGAACTCATGCTTCTGCCATGGACCTGAATTTGCGGCAGCCTCGGCTTTTGCGGCCGCTACCAGCAGAGCGGCACCTCCCAAGGCTCCGATTGCCTGGCGCCGCGTTGCGGCCAGGGCCTGAACCTGATCTGGCATCGACGAACACCTCTCTTTTTGAACTGCCCTGCAGTCGGCTGCCGGGGGCCGGCAAATCCAGGCTGACACCCCGGCTCGCACAGTCATAAAAAAGGCCCGGCAGACGCTTGCCTGCCGGGCCTTCTCTTCAACGCTCCACTTAGAACTTATAGCGAAGATTGACGCCGATCTCGCGCTTGTCTGTCGGCGTCAGGAACGCGCCCTGTCCTGCAACCGTCATATCAAGCGGCATTGCAGAGACGTCAATGAAGCGTCGGCCAGAGAGCCATGCGCGCTCATTGAACAGGTTGGTGACGTAGAAGTCGACTGCAACGCTCTCGTTTTCCACGCCCAGGGTAAGGTTGACCGTGGTGTATGCCGGAAGGCTCGTGATGTTGGACTCGTCCACATATTGCTTGCCCACGTACATCACGTCGCCGCGCACCCGGTAGTCCCACTCGCCGATCAGCTGGTCGACCCAGGTCGTCGAGAACGCACCGCTCCAGCTCGGATTGCGCGGGAGCTTGTTGCCGTCAGCCTTGTAGGCCGTGCCTGCCGGAATACCGAAGTAGCTGTTGTAGGACGTATTGGAGTAGTCCTTGTACTTCGAATCCAGGTAGCCGGCAGAGGCGCGGAACGACAGGTTGTCGGTCGCCTGCCAGTTTCCTTCGAACTCGAAGCCGTTGATCTCAGCCGTGCCCGGGGTCGTGACCGAGAAGATCGGCTGGGTCCAATCCGGAATAATCAGGGCCGACGTACCCTTCAGGTTTTCCCATTTCATGTGGAAAAGCGACAAGGACAACTGCAGACGCAGGTCGGAGAAGTACTGCTTATAGCCAACTTCGTAGTTGGTCAGCTTCTCCGAGCCGATCTTGACCGGAAGGTCCGGATAGATCGCCAGCACCTGAGCCTGTTCCGCCGGCGACAATGCCAGGAAGCGGGTGTTCACGGTGCCGGGCAGCACGCCAATCGAGTAGCTGCCGTACAGGGTCATGTCGTGAACCGGCGTAAACTTCACAATCGCGCGCGGCGTGAAGTTCTTGCTCCGCAACGTCTCGGCGATAAGGTTGCCGCCCGCATTCGAGCCTGCAAACTTGGTGTAATCGTCGATCTGGTAGCGGCCCTCGAGAGTGACGGTCATCCATTCGACCGGTTCGATATCTACACCAGCAAAGAAGCCCCAAGTCTTGACCTTGTCGTTCTCGTTGTTGGACGAGCTGGTGACAACCCGCTCAACACCGTTCCCGACGACGCGCTCCGGCGTGACCGATACCCCGTTGTCCGTATCGGCCTCGATTTTCTGCTGAAAGTAATTTACGCCGACGGAACCGCGGAACCAGGTATCCGGATCGTAGCTCACCCGGCTCTCGAAGCTGAAATCTTCAAAAGCGAACGGCACGGCCTGGAAACCGGCCGGGCGCGGCGTACCGTCGGTATCGCGGATGTTGTTCACTTCCTGCTTGTTGTAGCCGGTCAGAGCCGAGAACGACACCGCATCGGAGACCTCGTAGTCCAGGGCGCCGGAAAGGCGAATCATCTGGCGTGTCAGGCCGATGCGCTCAAGCTTGGGAGCCTTGGCGAGCAATGGATCGCCGGTCGAGTTCCTGACCAGAACGTCGTACAGACTGACCGCGTCCATTCCATTGATTGCGGGGAAGTCCAGCAGCGCCGTGTTCTGGTCGACCAGGTTGCCGTTGTATTTGATCTCGCCGCACTGGAACTGCTTGCGCAGGCTCGTGTCGAACAGTCCAGCCGTCGTCTTGACGGTGATCGGCGTGCCGACAGCGCAGTTCCCATTGCCGTTGTAGGCGTAGTAGCCGACAGCAGCCGCGCCATCGTTGTCCTCACTGTAGCCACCGCGCAACTTGATCTTGAGCGCATCGGACGGCCGGAGCACGAATGTCGCAGTGATGGCCTCCGTACGCTCGCGACCCAGTTCGCCGCCGTCGCTTGCCGTGTACTGCGCACCCTTCTGGCGAACCGACGCGCTGATGCGTCCCGTCAGAATATCGGCGACGAGCGGGCCTTCGACGCCGCCGGACAGGCCATAGGAACCAAAGCTCGGGCTATAGTTGGCGGAGAACTGGCCGCCGAAGACGTCCGAGGGATCCCGCGTGATGTAATTGACCACACCAGCAAACGTGGCACGGCCGAAGTACGCCGACTGAGGGCCCTTGATCACCTCGACCCGTTCAATGTCTTCAAAGCCGACGGACTGGGCACCGCCCAGGACATAGACCCCATCGATGAACACCGACCCGGTCTGGTTGGTCGGCGTCGGAAGCGCGGTGCTCAGACCGCGGAAGCGCACTTCCGAAATCGTGCGGCCGCCTTGCCCCTGCGAGCCGTTCACGAAGTTCAGGCTCGGCGTGAACCGCGACAGCTCCTGAAGATTGTCGACGCCGGATTTTTCGATCTCTTCCATGGAGAAGGACTGCATGGACAACGGAACGTCGGTCAGCGTTTCCACGCGCTTGCGGGCCGTCACGAGGATGACGTTATCCATCGCGGCAGTGTTGGCTGTTTCAGCGGCAGTTGTATCGGCAACCGCCATGCCCGGTACCATGAGGAAAGCCGCGCTTGTCAGCAACCCAGTTGAGAGGCTCAGTTTACATTTGGTCAGGAACATATTTCCCCCTTCTGGCATGACCTCCCCCCCCGAGTGGCCAAGCATATTTTTTGGCGCTTGAAACATCGCCATTCATTCGGAACAATTTCAGGCTAGTGAGGTCATG
Organism: Pedomonas sp.; assembly: GCF_036515995.1. Classification (NCBI taxonomy): domain Bacteria; kingdom Pseudomonadati; phylum Pseudomonadota; class Alphaproteobacteria; order Sphingomonadales; family Pedomonadaceae; genus Pedomonas; species Pedomonas sp. The sequence continues at coordinate 23,447 of NZ_DATBUP010000038.1, forward strand.
CTGGGGAAGTCACTACACTGGACATGCCATGTCCATTATACGGGCGCCGTCTCGGCCGCGCTCTCCTTCTCGGCAGCATAGCGCTCGGACAGCATTTCGTTGATCCTGCGCTGCTTGCTCTTAGAAATATCCATCCGGCTCACGATACAAATGACGAGCACGCAAGCACCCAGGATGATGATGCCTGTGAAAACGGCGAGTTTGTTCACGACTTCCGCGGGCAGGGCATCGATATTAGCGCCTGCCGGAAATCCGATGATATCGAGAAAAGCGCCGGCCGCGACATTTACAATCGCACTGGCCGCACCCATCGTGAAAAAAGTGAAGCTCGAGAGCAGCGCCTGACGCGGCGCCCCCACATTCAGCTCCAATTCGTCTGCAATATCACACGCCACTGTTGCGGTGGTCACGAGGAACGCACCGTAGCCGACGCCGCCCAGAAACTTGAACAGGATCAGCAGGGGCGTCTGCATGGCATCATCCGGCTGCGGAAAGAAGCCTGTCAGCGGACCGAAGATCGGCACCAGAACGGCCGCGGCGTAAATGCCGATGCAGGTCATCATGATCTTCTTTTTCTCGAAGTATGGAATAAAGAATCGCGCGCCCAGGGCCGCCAGCAAGGTGCCTGGAGGCAGGGCAATGCTGACATTGCGAATCTCTTCCGGGGTCAGTTTCCAGAAATAGGTGCTGAGGTGCAGGGTGTAGACGCTGAGAATGCCCAGGCTGATGAACATCGAGACGCCCAGCAGAACGTGACGACGTACATTGGGCGTACAAGACAGCGCCTCAATGATCTGCCTGAAGGTCGTCATCAGTGATGGCGGCTCGAACTTCTGGCCGCTCGAGCCCCGGTCGATCTCGAGGCTTCTGCGGTTGGTCCCGATGGTGCAGACAACCATGAGCACCATGGCAACCAGCGAGACGGTAAGGCCGAACATCGGGTAGGCATCCCGGCGCAGCTGCCCATTGGCAAAATCGGGCGTTGCCGCAAAAAAGAACGTGAACGCTATAAAGGGAAGGCCGAACCGGCCGATTGCCGTTGAAACCTGCCGGAACGATGCGAGCAGCGGGCGCTCAAGCGGGCTCCGGCTCAATTCCACCTGCAGGGCATAGTAGGGAATGGTGAACAGCGAGATCGCTGCCCGGCAAATGATGGCAAAAACCACCAACCAGACAAAAAGACCGGTATCGGAGAGGGAAGCCGGTGGCGAGAAGAGCAGGGCAAAGGCAATACCGAATGGCAGGATAGAGACTGCCATCAGCCTTTGCCGCCGCCCCAGGCGCGTGCGACGCATGCTGTCGGAGAGGGTGCCGACCCAAGGGTCGATCACGGCATCGACGACGAGGGATATGCCGATCGCCAGACCGGCAAGCGTTCCGGAAAGACCAAGGACCTGCGTGAAGTAGAACAGGACGAACATGTCCCACGCAACGTTCTTCAGGGTTTCCGGGATCGCCCCCGCACCGAATGCAAAACGGACCCGGGTGTTTAATCGCTCTTCCAACAAGGGCCTGCTCTCCCCTACCGGCCAGAACGATCACTGCGTACTGGCCCACCAAAATTCAACTCGTCACTATCCCCGCCTAAAACAAACGGCACAACGAAACCTGCAAGTGGTCGTCGCTATGTGAGCACGGGGCGTCATTCGGCCCGCCCACCTGATGAACACGGCAGGACAAGAACCGCGCAAGGTCTACTGCATTTGGCCAGTGTCCCCGCCTCAGCAGGAGAATCCCATGTTCATGACCCGCCGCAAGCATGTGCCCAACGTCAACGAGGTCGTTGCCGACTGCCATAAGGCACATGAGGACCACATTTCGCAGTTCAGCCGGACAATCATGTCTGCCCGTGTCCTTGATGAGGACGGCAACATGGCCGGTGTCATTGCCATCTCGGCCCATGAAACGTGGGACGAGATCAACCACTACGTCTATCAGGATCCCTACACCCTCGCGGGCGCGTATGCGGAAATTAAGATCGAGCAGATTGATTGCTACTTGCTCGATGCCGGTTATGCCCGCGCTCCTGAGTGGTTCCTCGAGCGCCACCCGGATCTGAAGCCGCGCTTTACGGCTGTGGAGCGTGTCGGCCGCCGCTAGGCCGGGCCGCGCCTCAGGCGTGCCTGCCGCGGACACGCGAGCACGCCGTTATCCGCTCAAAGTACGAAAAGGATGGTGACGGATGCCGACCAGGCTCTCACCTCAGGAAGGTGGCTGTCGCCATGCGTGATCAATTGCGCCCGCTGCGCCAGCCCGTCTTTGCCATGCTCTGGTCGGCCACGGTGCTGGCGAACCTTGGCTTCTGGCTGCAAGACATCACCATGAGCTGGCTGATGGCCGACCTGACGGTCTCCCCGGCTCAGATCGCACTTCTGCCGGTCGCAACACAGTTGCCGATCTTTCTTCTGTCCCTGCCCGCCGGGGCGCTGGCGGATCGCACCGACTTACGTCGGTTCTTGCTGACTACCCAAACCCTCATGATCATGCTCATCCTCGGTTTTGCGGCCACGCTTGCGTTTGGAGCGGTATCGATTGGCACGATCTTGCTGTTTGCGTTCGCCAGCGGCACCTTGATGGCAATTTCGGCTCCCGCTCGTCAGGCCGTTCTTCCCTCCATCGTGGAACAGCAGGACATTCGCGCCGCCGTAATGCTCAGCGCCATCGGATACAATGCGAGCCGGGCCGTCGGGCCGATGATTGGCGGGATCCTGCTCGCCATCTTCGGGCCATTTCTGGCCATGCTTTCCTATGCGGGCAGCTGCATTCTCGTCGGACTCGCCTTGCTGAACTGGCGCCCGACGACCAGCCGCCAGATACCCAGCACCAGTTTTGCGGGCGACATGATGGCCGGCACCCGCCATGTTCTGTACCGGGCTGACCTGCGCAGCGGACTGCTCGCGACGTTCGTGTTCTTTCTGCTCGTCAGCCCCGTCTGGGCGTTTCTGCCCCTCATTGCCAAGGGGTATGCCAAGGAACAGACGGAAATCTTCAGCCTGTTTCTGATGGCGATCGGGACAGGCGCGGTCATCGGCGGGTTCATCAAGAAACTGACAAGCAGCGCAACCTTCAGCCAGACACTGCGCAACGGCGTCTGCATTACAGCGGTCGGCATGGCCCTGATCGCGGGCGTCAGCAGCATTGCTCTGTCCCTGCTCGGCTTCTTCATCGTCGGATTGGGCTGGATCGCGGTTGGGGGCGGCATCAATGCATTCGTCCTGACAGAGGCCGACGCAGCCTACAGGGCGCGCGCCATCTCGTTCGTCATGATCATCTTTGCGGGTGGCCTTAGCCTCGGCAGCCTCCTCTGGGGACAGGCCGCCAGGCACATCGGTGCAAATGGTGCCATGCTGGCCGGCGGAGCACTGCTGTGCATGCTGGCCGCCTATGTTCATTTCCGCCCGCTAAGTCCGTCGCGCTCGCTCGCAGGGTGAACGCGCTGGCCGAAAGTCATTCGGCTCGGGCTGTGCCAACGATAGCCTGAGCCCATGAGCGATCGTTTTTCCATCGATATCAACGGCTCGGTCCATCATTTGACCGTACCTGGCGAAATGCCTCTGCTGTGGGCAATCCGTGACCTCGCCGGACTTACCGGGACGAAGTACGGATGCGGCGTTGGCATATGCGGTGCCTGCACGGTCCTCGTCGATGGCGCGGCTGTGCGGTCCTGTACCATGCCGGTCAGCGAGCTCGGCGCATCCAAGGTCGTCACGATCGAGCATGTCGGCTCAGCGGGCCTTCACCCGGTGCAGAAGTCATGGGTCGAGCACAACGTTCCCCAGTGCGGGTATTGCCAGCCAGGCTTCATCATGCAGATCATTGATCTGCTGACCAACTCTCCGGGCCTGACTGACGAAGAACTGATCGCGTCCATCACCAACATCTGCCGCTGCGGAACCTATACCCGCATGCCCGAGGCAATCGCGGATGCCCGCAAATTGATGCAAAAAGGGGCTGCGTGATGGAATTCGTATCTCTTAGCCGACGGGAGATTCTGGCGGCCTCCCTGTTCGGCGCAACATTTGCTCTGGCAATGAAAGTGCCGGCTGCCGTTGCAGACCCCGCCAGAGCCGCCACCCAGATCCAACCCTTGCTTGCCATTTTACCATCAGGGCGCGTCCAGATCACGGCCCTGCTCGCGGACATGGGGCAAGGCGTCTACACATCATTGCCGCTTATTCTGGCCGAAGAGCTTGACGTTGAATGGTCGCAGGTTGAAATCCAAATGTTCAACTCGACCATGGAAACGCCCGCCGCCAAGGAGCCCGGCATGTTCATCGCGGCGAGCAGCCGGTCGGTGCGCAGCTGGTTTACCCCGCTACGGGAGTGTGCGGCCCGCGCCCGTTCCATGCTCGTGCAGACCGCCGAGAGGCGCTGGAAGCTTCAGCCCGGCCGCTGCAAAACGGCGCTGGGCTTCGTCATCCATCCGGACGGGCGAACCAAGCTCTCATACGCCGAGCTCGCAGCAGAGGCCGCCAAGCTGCCCGTACCGGCAGAGGTCACCCTCAAGCCTGCGGCGGACTACCGGCTCTTCGGCAAGATCAAGGACCGCCGGGACGTGCCCGACAAGTGCACGGGCGCGGCACTCTATGCATCGGACATCAAGCTGCCCGGGCTGAAGTTCGCATCCGTCACGCACGGCCCCATTACGGGCGGCAGACTGGTCAGGTACAACGAAGAGGCCGCCCTGGCACTGCCGCGCGTCAACAAGCTTTTCGTCATTGATCAGAACACCCTGGTTGCTGTTGCGGACGACACCTGGAGCGCCATGCGGGCCCTGGAGGCCGCTGCTCCGGAATACGAACTCGCGCCGGATGCCGATCTCGACGGCTCGCGCCATCAGCGGGAGCTTCAGGATGCATTGGCTCAGCCGGGACGCGCCTTTGACGTCAATCAGGATGCTGCTGTGCCTCAAACGGCCAGGAAGGTCAGCGCGCGCTATGAACTACCCTTCCTCGCACATGCCACCATGGAGCCGATGTCGTGCACGGCATGGCATAAGGGCGATACATGCGAAGTCTGGGCCCCCAGCCAGGCCGTGTTCCGTGCGCGCGAGGTGGCGGCAAAAGCGGTAGGCCTGCCGGAGTCCGCCGTCGTCGTTTATCAGACCCTGCTCGGCGGCGGATTTGGGCGACGCTCCGAATCCGACTTCGTGCATCAGGCAGCCCTGATCTCCAAGACAATCAACGCCCCGGTTCGCCTATTCTGGTCTCGTCAGGAAGACATGCAGCGGGATTTTTATCGGCCGGCCTATGCCTTTCAGTTCGAGGGCGAACTGAGCGCGAACGGCGACATTACCCGATACAACGCTAAAATCTCCGGGGCATCGATCATGCGCACGCGGATGGCGCTGTTCAATGGCCCCAACGCGCCGATTGACCCCACAGTGCGCAGCCAGCTGGTGCCGAGCATCTACAAGCTCGGCAGAACGCAGGCCGCCTGGAGCGAGGTGAAACCGCCGGTTCCCGTTGGTTACTGGCGCTCGGTTGCCCACTCTCAGAACACCTTTGCAGCTGAGAGCTTTATCGACGAGCTGGCCCACGCGGCGGGCATCGATCCATTCAAGTTCCGCCGGGACCGCTTAACCGATCCGCGCATGGCCGCGGTTGCCGACAAGGTTGCCGAGCTCTCGAACTGGTCAGCCCCGCTGCCCCCCGGGCGTGGACGCGGCGTGGCTCTGGTTGCCTGCTATGATTCCTACTTTGGGCAAGTCATCGAAGCGTCCGTTGAAGACGGTGAAATCCGTATCCATCACGTCACCAATGTGATCGACTGCGGCCTTGCCGTACAGCCCGACAACGTGATCGCGCAAGTCGAGGGTGGCGTGATATTCGGCCTGTCCGCTGCTCTTTATGGCAAAGTCAACTTTGATGGCGGATATGTCTCGGAGACCAGCTTTGGAGACTATCGCGTGCTGACGCTGGCGGAAACCCCGCCAATGACGACCTTCATCCTGCAGACAGACAATGCGCCAGGTGGCGTCGGTGAGACGTCAACGCCGACGTGCGGCCCGGCCCTGCTCAACGCACTTCATGCCGCAACCGGGCGTCGTCTGCGACACCTTCCGGTCGCCGAGGCCTTTTCCTGAAAACGCAGTTTCGACGTGACGAATGCCTCCGGCCTTAGCGGTACGGGGGCGTTCTTTTGCCCTGAGCGAATGGCGTGTGCGCATCCATTGCGTGCTTCCGTTCCGCGCTCCCTGGCCTCGCCCGCAGAACGGACGCGATCAGGTTCGATACAAGCCGCCTGGGCTCCTGACTGTCATAAATTGAAGGCGAAATTGCTGCGGTGTCTCAGCCACAGCCGACCCATCCGTTACATCGACAATTCGATGGAGGTTTCTTTTGATTATTCTCTCCCAGGTTGCCTGGAGCCCCGTCAACGCGGCCCAGTTGCACGCGCATCTGAAAATCGCCCGGGCTGATGCGGCGCGTCAGTCCACAACCGCCCTGGACCACGCCCCCCTTATCCTTCTGCCCCACAGCCCCGACATCGGCACCGAAGCGGAGGCATTTGCAGCCCTGTCGGACATTGCCAGAGACCTGAATGTTTACCTGGCGGGGTCTGCGGTCCTGGCGGAAGCAGCTGGCTTGGTGCCTCAGACGCTGGGATTTTTGTTCGATCCCAGTGGCGAGCAGCATCTGCGCGTTGGCAAGATTACGCCGGATCTGGTTGAGGGCTTCGGCGAAACGAAGGCGCTTCCAGCCAAGGATGCAACATTCCCGGTTGCCCGCCTGCCGTTTGCCAGCATCGGCATTCTGCCCGGCGAAGACATCCTGTTCGCGCAATACGCACGCGCCCTTGCATTCCACGGCGCAGAAATCATCCTGAACCCCAGCATTGAACGCGCTGATCGCCATACGACGATGCGCCGCAACTCTCGCTACGGTCGCGCCACCGACATTTGCGGCTACGTTGCATGCGCCACCCCGCGCAGCCTCGTTCAGGCGGGCACCGAGGTCAGCCTGCCCACCTCGACGTCCATCTTCAACTGGGAATGCGAGCTCATCGGCGCACAGGGCGGTGAGGATTTCATTTACTACGACCTCGATATCGAGACCCTGCGCCGCCGCCGCGCGACGCCGCAGAGCAGCATGCCCGCCATCGTACGCGCCAACCTTTACGGCGCTGGCTACAAGGCATGGGCCGAGGCTGCCGGTGCCCTGCCTGAGCCTCAAAGCCGCGCTGAATGGCTGGAGGCTGCCCAGCAGCGCCTCAAGGCCGAGGCTAAGCGCTGCGGCCCGAAGCGTGAGAAATACGAAGAGCAGTATGATGTTCTCGCCATGCAGACTGTGCCGCGCCTGGTGCCGCTGGGCATTGACGTCAGCGAAGCCCGCCGCATCATGATGCGCAACCTCGACGATAATCTGGCTCAGGCCGGCGCTCGCGCCAACCTGCCGTCGGTCCGGCTCGTCGTCTTCCCGGAATTCTGGCTGACCGGCCCTGGAGGAATCGGCGGCATTCAGCGCACCGTGCAGGACATGGAGAAGATGGCCATCACCCAGAATGATCCGATCATCGACCGGATCAAGGAGTTCGCCAAGACCTACAAGTCCTATGTCGCTTTCCAGAACTTCGAATGCCATGAGAAGCTGCCGGGCCGCGTCTTCAACTCCGCCTTCCTGGTAAGCGATCAGGGCGAGCTCGTTCACACGTATCGCAAGATGCAGTGCGCGGATGTGTGGGGCTTCCTGCCTGACACCACCCCCGGCAGCATCTACGATCAGTACATCGAAGCCTTCGGTTATGATGCCCTGTTCCCGGTGGCGGACACGCCGATCGGCATGATCGCCAACATGATCTGCTTTGACAACATGAGCCCGGAAATCGCCTATGGCCTGCGTCGCATGGGTGCAGAGGTTATCCTCCACTCCTCCTCTGAGCCGCACGGCGCCGAGGGTCGCGCGCCGTGGAACAATGCCCGGCAGCTGCGCGCGTTTGAAAACTGCGCCTACGTGGTGTCGGCGATGGACGGCGGGGAGCACGTCTCGCCGGATTCCGAGCATCTGACCTTCTTCCGCCGTGGCCACACGCGCATCATCAACTTCGATGGGACGGTACAGGGTACGGCCGACGGTCCGGGACCGATCCCCTTCCGCGGCCATATCGACCTGACCGCCCTGCGGCGCATGAGGGCCGATCCGCGTACCAACTTCGCGATCTGGAACGATCAGGTCGCCTATGCAGACATCTACAATGGCGAGGTCGGCTTCCCCAACAACCTTTGGGCCGAGAAGCCTTACGAGAACCCCTATCTGGGTGCGAACAAGCTCCGCGCCGTGATCAACAGCTATCACGAGCGAGGCATCTACATCCAACCCAGCAGCGAAATCGGTGCGGACCGCTACCGCACGTCAGACACGGTGTGAGGTCATGTCCATGAAACTGTCTGTGCTCCTTGCTATCGCATTAGCCGCGACTCCGGTCGCGGCAGGTGCCACCAGCCCTCAGGAACTGGCCAAGGGCAAGGCGCAGTTCCTGCGCTGTCAGGCCTGTCACGCCCTGCTGCCTACGGACCCCAAGCGCATCGGCCCCAGCCTGAACGGCATTATCGGCAAGCCGGCCGGCAAGCAGGAGGGCGTTCGCTACAGCAAAGGAATGGCTGAGGCCGATTTCATCTGGACTCCCGAGAAGCTCGACGAATTCGTGAAACGGCCCCGGGAAATGATACCCGGCACATCCATGGTGTTTGCCGGGATCTCTGATCCCGCTGCCCGGAAGGCTCTGATTGCCTATATGCAGAGCATCAAGTAAGCCAGAATAAAGCCCCTGATCCGAAGTCAGGGGCTTTTTTTTCAGGGCCGACGCTGTCTCAGCCTAGCCCGGACGAACGCTGCCAGCGCGTCCAACAGTTATGAGGCCGCCTATTGGTACGGTGCCACCTGAAGGCCTTGGTCTGCCTGCTGGCGCGCATAGCCCGCCCCATCGTTCAGGGACGCCTCGATCATCCGCCCCAGACGCCCCACGGCAGTGGCAAGCACGTCCTTGTAGTGGGCGAGCTTTTGATCTTCTCCTGGCTTCACGGACTTGATGCGAATAACCACTGCACCGACCACATTGCCATTCACCCAGACTGGCGCCGCGACTGCCGTGTGGGCTTGGATATTCAGAACCATGCACTGGTTCTGGCGGGCTTCCTCGATCTTCTCCCGGACACAGTCCTCACTGAACCCGTAGCGTGCCATGACTGCGGTTTCGGTCCTGAGCGCAGTCTCGGTCAGCCGTTCACGCGTTTCATCGTCAGACAGGCCAATCAGCAGATAGCCCGATGCGCTGCTGAGCAGGGGCATCTCCGCGCCCGGACTTTCCCGCCGCTCGATCATGGAGGACATGCGATCCGTCAGCGCCTCGATCACCAGGCGATCCCCGGAAAGTGACAGGAATGCCAAAGGCCAGACCAGTTCCTGATGCAGGCCCTCCAGAAACGGATTGACGACAGACGACAGCCACTTTTCCTCTCGATAGCCGTAGGTCAGGTTCCGGACGTCCGGCGTGACCCGATAGCGCTCGTCAGAATCCGATCGCGCAACATAGCCACAGTCGGTCAAGGTCGTCAGGAACCGAACCACCGTGGGCCGCGGCAGACGGACGATGCGGCTGAGTTCGGAAGCGTTCAGGCCATTGTACTGGTTGAGCACCCGCAGGATGGCCAGGGCCCGATCCAGAGCCCGGATGCGGTAACGATCACCTTCGCTCATTGGGTCCGTCCTTTCCGCGACAGATTCAGCTCATACATCTGGCGTGCAGCCTGCTGGAGAGGTTCGAGAAAACTATTCACCGCCTGCGCCATTGACATCGCCGAGCTGAAGTAGCGCACGGCAAGGGCCGCAACGACCTCGTCGTTCTCATTGCGCACAGGCACGGCCAGTGCCGTCTGCCGCACCTGAGGGATGGTACAGTGATCGTACCCGCGCTGGCGAATGAGGTCGCCCGTGGCGGCAAAGCTTCTGCCCAGCATGTCGGCAGCAACGGCCCGGTCACCGCCAAGGCCAACGATGTACTCCATGATGGTGTTCTGCTTCTCGGGCGACGAATAGGCGAGCAACACGCGACCTGACGCCGTATCCAGCATCGACATGTTATAGCCCGGGCGGATTACATTAAAGACAAGCGGGCTCTGCTTGTCTGTTGTCAGCCGGACAACAACCGCGCCGCCGACATGCTCGCTGACCGAAAGCGGCCACATGATCTCGCGACCGAGATCGCGCACGACCGGGTCAGCAACTGTTCCGATCCAGTCATCATCATAGCCATGACTGAGTGTACGGACGCGCCGCGTCACGTCATAGCGGCCGTCAGCTGTGCGAACCACATAACCGGTGGCTTCCAGCGTATAAAGGATGCGGTATGTCGTTCCCCGCGACAAGCCCGCAGCGGCTGCAATTTCCCCCAAGGAGGCGCCGTTGCCGTGCACCATTCCGTAATTGATCAGCCGTAGAACTTCCAAACCCCGCGCTACAGACTCAACTTTCAGCATTTTTCGGCTCCACTTACGTGCAAAGCCGGCCATCCCTGCCCTGTATTTGAACTCAAAATCTTTTAGCGCAGGCCAAGTCTTGATGCTTGTTACCCGAGCTTGATCAGACAGGGGGCCGATCACCAATGCAGAAGCATATGCTCCCTATGCAACTCCACGCTAACGCATCCGTCAGATCTGCGGAAGTCAGGCTTTGCCCATTTTCTCCAGAATTTCGAATGCTGCGCGCTCTCCGGTGGCGGCAGCTGCCTCCATGCCGGGCTCAACGTCGCGGGTGTGTTCACCTGCGAAGTGCATTCTCAGCCAAGGCTCTGAAATCGTTGAACCAAACTCGGAGACCTGACCTGGCTTGAAGAGGTGCTTGTTGCCAGTAACATATGGATTGGCACCCCAGCTGTGCATTCCCGCAAAGGAAATTGCCCCCTGCATGGACGGACGCAAGCGGAACAATTCGCTCATCACGAAGGAAACACCGGACTGCAGACCCATCTGGTCGATGGCGCGGGCAGTCTTGCCGTTAACCCAGACGTTCAGCCACTCGACTTCGCCAGAGTCGCCCTTATTAGCAAACACCCGCTCGATCGGGCTGTCCGTGATCAGGCCGGGGTCTGCCTTGTCCTCTTCCCAGTAGGGCCGCGTTACCTCAAAGAAGAAATTTGTAGTGCCCATATACTCGGAGTTATTGATCGACTCTGCACGTGGGCCGGTGGGCGTTGGCGTGATCTTGATTTTCGAGAGCGCCGTGAATGGCACGGCGGAAATCACATACTGGCACCGAATGATGCTGCCGTCGACACAGGTCACCGTGCAGCCTTGCTGCGTCATGTCAACGGCAACAACTGGCGCATTTGTGCGAACCCCGCCTTTCAGCCCTGCCGCTATTGCCTGCGGCAATCGATCCGATCCGCCGCCAATATAATGGAAATCCGCCCCCCCTGCCTCATAGACGGAGTTCTTCTGCCCGCCGGCTGCACCCCAGCTGCCCAGGGATTGCAGCTCCTTCATCTGAAACAGGGCGGAGGTGGACGCGAGCGTCTCGACGTTGCTGGTAATTTCGATCAAGCGGATCGCCTCGTCGGACAGGCCGCAGTCCCGGTAGAACCGATCGAGCGGAATGTCCCATTTGAGCTCGCTTTTGTCCCGCCATGCATCCAGTATCGGCAGCTTGCCGAACCTGTTTATCGCGTTCTGCTCCAGCTGCACGGGCAGAACATCCCGTTCCCAACCGGTTGTTCGATTTGCCCGAGAGTTCGTCCAGTCTTTGGCTGCACCAAAGACGCCGTTGATATGAAACGCCATGCCGCCACGCCGATGCGGCGCCACCAGCGGAACATTGAAACGATCGGCAAGCGCGCGGATACGCCCGTATTCCGGGCCGATTGTCGTGGCGCCGCATTCGTAGGACCGATTGTTACGGCGTAGAGTGCGCAGACGCCCCCCGATATGAGACTGCGCCTCCAGCACCATGACGGATGCACCAAGGTCTTCCAGATTGACGGCAGCATTAAGCCCGGCAAGACCCGCGCCGATGACAACGACATCGACCTTTTCGCGTACGAGAGAAGCTGCGGAAATGGCAGGTGCTGCAAGAAGTGACGCCGGCACCGCAGCCAGAAATGTACGGCGGTTGATACTCATGACCCATCCCCTGGCGAACGCAATTCGAAGGCTGAGCATGACATCTTGTGCCCGCTGGGCACCTGTCGGAACACGGGGGTGTTTACTATGCGAGCACTTGGCCCCCTTTGCGTCTCGCGGAATGAACACCCGGCAACGCCGGGGCTGTGTCAGCCAGTGGACTTCGGCCATTATGGTCGCTCAAGTTGCAACCGAGGACCGGCATGTCTGCATCCATTACCACGACCGTCGCATCGGCCGTCGCGATCGCCCTGATCGCTGCCGGCTCCTACATCGCCGCGGCCCGCATGGGCGCGTTCGAGTTGTCAGAGCAGGAACTTCGCGACCGGTACCAGCTTCCCAATTCCAAATTCGTGGATGTGGATGGCATCAATTACCATTACTTGGACGAAGGCCAGGGTGACGTCGTCCTGCTGATGCACGGCTCTTTTCTCAACCTGCGGGACTGGGATGACTGGGCCAGGGCTTTGGTCGGCGCCGGCTATCGCGTCGTGCGCTTCGATCGCCCGGCATCGGGCCTGACCGCGGGCTACACCGCCAAGGGCGCCGGCTACGCGCGGGAAATCGCGCTGCTCGATAGTTTTATCAGGACGCTCGAACTCGAGAAACTGACCCTCGTTGGCACCTCGAGCGCCGGCGTGGTTGCCCTGAGCTATGCAGCGGATCATCCGGATGTGGTCGATCGCCTTATTCTCATGAACTTCCCGCTCGGGCACTCCCGCATCGGCTCGCCCGCCAGCATGGAGACCGCCCGCAAGGTTCGCAGCGTCCTCAAGCGTTATCAGCCTGAATACTACACCCGTCAGCTGCTGCGCACCAATCTGGTCGATCACAGCCGCATCACGCCGGACTTGGTCAAGCGGATGACCGACTTTGCCAACCGGAAGGGTCTGCAGGAAAATGCCGTCGCCGGTTTCAAGAACGGGGCGCAGCTTAGCGAGGAGCAGCGCCGCCAGTCACTAGCCCGCCTGACCATGCCGACCCTCGTGGTCTGGTCCGATCAGAACCGCATGGTCACGGTAAAAGACGGCCGCGAGGCGTTCAACCTCATCCCAGCCGAGCAGAAAACCTTCGCAACCCTCTCCAACGCGGCCCACATGGTGCCGCTGGAACAGAGCGAGGCCAGCGTGCGGATCGCCATCGATTTCCTGCAGGCAACGCCAGTCCCGGCAGATCAGGCTTCCTGATACGGCGGGCGACGGGCCGTCCCATGGGACGGCCCCGGTGCTCGGCAGATTGGAACTTCCCGAGCTCAGGTCAGCTCGTTGAACTTCCTTTCAAAGTCCCATACTTCCTCGAATCCAAGCAGCTTGCTGAAGTCGCCGAAGGGGTAAAGCTCGATCCCATCCGACGTCTGGCCATTTTCCAGCAGGTCCGCATAGGCGCTCCGGAGTGCTGCGCCCGCTGCGAGAAAGCCGATGGCCGGGTGGATTGCGATACCGTAGCCGATTTCTGCCAGACGCTCGGCTGACAGCAGCGGTGTCCTGCCGCCGTTGACCATGTTCGCCAGTAGCGGAGCCCTGATCTGCTCGGCCGCCATAATGATTTCTGATTCGCTTTCCGGTGACTCGATGAAGATGATATCAGCACCGGCCTTGGCGTAGGCTTGGCCGCGCCGGATGGCCTCCTCGATGCCCATGGATGTGCGGCTGTCCGTGCGCGCGATGATCAGCAGATCATCGGAGCGGCGCGCCTCGGCGGCAACGGTGATCTTGCGCATCATGTCTTCCATGGGAATGACGCGCCGGTAGGGGGTGTGCCCGCACTTTTTCGGGAACTCCTGATCCTCGATCTGGATGGCGCTGACACCCGCGTCTTCGTAGCCCTGCACGGTATGGCGTACGTTCAGGAGACCGCCGTAACCGGTATCCGCATCCGCAATGACCGGTTTGCTGGTGCGCTTGCAGATCTGCGCGATCCGCTCGATCATATCCCGATAGGTCGCAAGACCTGCATCCGGAATGCCCAGGTAAGATGCAACCGTGCCGTAACCCGTCACGTAGAGGGCCTTGAACTCCATGGCATCGGCGATCCGGGCAGAGATCAGGTCAAAGACGCCTGGCGCGACGATGAACTCCTTGTCCGCAAGTGCCTGTCTCAATCGGGAATCCGCCATGTTCTCGTGTCCTTCCTGGCTTACAGCGTCATCAGAACGCCAGAGTTCTTGAGATGGTCGTTGATGCCAACCTTGCGCAGGCACGCATAGAGCGTTGCGGTGTTCGAGCTGACAACAGGAACGCCAAAGGTCTCCTCCAGCTCGACGATGAGCGGCAGGGACGGAAAATCGGTGCACGTGATCAGCAGCGCATCGGAGCCTTGGACGAACGTCCGCTCAGCCAACGTGCGAATGTCCGCCAGCGGGGTTTGCGAAATCTTCGGGATATCAGCCGCGCCATTGACGCCGAGCCCCAGTCCCTCGATTGCCAGCGGCTCAAGTCCGTGCGCCCGCAGGAACTCGGCCTCATGGTCGTTTGGGACTTTATTGTAGGGCGTGATGACCGAGATGCGGGCAGCCCCAAGGCGGGCGAGGGCCTGGACGATGGCCGCTGCGGTCGTGACCGCCTCGACGCCTGTGCGCCCTTTGATGGCCTCGGGCATGCTTGACGCTGGTGTGACCATGGAACCGGCCGTGCAAGCATAGGCGATCACATCCACTCTTGCCTGCGCCAGCAGACGGACGTTCGCGTCCAGATCGCGCTGGAAGGCAGCAACCTCTTCGGGAGTATGGGGCGGCGCATGCAGGGGCATGCGATGGGCGTGAAAGGTGACCCCGGTCGGCATCATGCGGGTCCATTCCGCTTCATTGACCGTGTTGGTCGGCGGCGTGATGAGGCCGATCTTTGCCCGATTGCTGTATATCGACTGATGGCGCATGGCCGGCACCTTTGGTCCGTGGCGGGGAGAGCCGCAGCCAGCTGCGGATGTTCTCTGTCCCTACCCTGCCCGGCGCCGGCCGAAGCGGCGGAAATTCTAGCCGTTCAAGAAGCGGGCAACGACGGCCGCCTCCTCCGGCAAGGCACCGCTTATTTCCCCGACCTGGGCATTGGGCAGCAAGGCTGCCAGCTCGCTGGCGGCTGCCGCAATGTGCGGCGGATCGCCTGCGGACTTGATGAACAGGGAGGAGGCCGCCACGTTCACGATCCGCTCGGTTGTCCGGTAGGCAAAGGCGGCGCGGTAGGGCTTGTGGTAGCTGGTCAGGTTCTTCAGCACATCCAGGGCCCGCTCGTGCAGGTCGGCAGCACCCGGCACGGCGCGGTTGGTGAGGCGGTGCTCGGGATCTCGCTTGAAATAGGGCGAATGCAGCGCCTGATCGCGCACGAAATTGAACGCCCACACGAACTGTCGGCCATAGTCGTCAAAGTCGCATTCAGGGGCATAATGCTCAAGGCGTGCGTTGCGGGTCGCCTCGTCAAAGTCGCTGATGCCTCGGAATACCACCCGTCGCACCCGGTCGGGCCGCAGCAGCGCCACCTCGCACGCAATGCGCGCGCCGGTGTGCATGCCGTAGAGATCCACTGTCTCCAGCCCCAGCGCGTCCATCACCCGCGCCATGGCATCGCCGAAATATTCGATGCCAGGCGCATCCATACCCGCGCGGGGCGGGGCGGAATCGCCGTTGCCCAAGGTATCGAGCGCGTACATGTCCGCCGCACAACCGGCCTGGCGCAGCGCCTGCATGACCGGCATCAGTCCGCGCGAGGAATTGGGCGAGGGATGGAACATCATCAGCGGATGCCCCTCCCCCGCCAGTCTTCGGTAATGGACCAGTCCTTCCTCAATCCGCACAAAAGCACGATCGATCAGCGGCTGGGTCATACCTGCATCCTTCATGCTGAGAATGTGCCAAACAGCTCGATGGCTTCGCTCTCGCTCACCACCTCTGCCATCTTCGCCTGCATGTCGAACAGGTTCTGCTCGTGCGGCCGCACGTCGCGATCACCGCAGGCCTCGCGGATCACGAACGGTGCAAAGCCATTGCAGAGCGCATCCAGCGCCGAGGCGCGCACGCAGCCCGAGGTCGAGAAGCCGGTGATGAACACCGTATCGATGCCCGCTGCACGCAGGGTCGACGCAAGGTGGGTTGCAAAGAACGCAGACGGATACTGCTTGGTGACGATCAGCTCGTCGTCCGCCGGTTGCAGACTCGGCGGGAATGCCCCCTCCGGGCTGCCCTTCACGAACGCCTTCAGGGCAGGCACCTTCTTGAAGAACATGCCGCCGGACAGCCCGCCCGGCTCATATTCAACATTGGTGTAGATCACCGGCACGCCTGCCTTGCGGGCAGCATCCACCAGCCGCACATTTGACTCCAGCGCAGCTTCAACGCCGGCATAGAGCGGCGACTTCGGATCAAGGTACGCCATCACCACGTCGACGATGATGAGAGCCGCCTTCTTGCCCGGGGCGACCCGACCGCCGAAGCCGGCGCTGGCATAATCGGAATCAAGGTTTCCCGCGTCACGAATGGTCATAGTGCTTTCCAAGTTCCACAAGCGATGAAGCGCCCGTAATCCGATTAAGATCGGACAAACTGGCAATCTCTGCCTCCAGCGCCACCGTCGAGCGGTTCGCCTTCAGCGTCTCCAGAAGGCCTGGGGCCATTTTCACGAAGCCGTGCATCAGGAGCAGCGGGTGAAGCGCAACGGCAAAGCCCATTGCCTCAAGTTCCACGCCCTCCTTGGTTGCCGTCACGCCGCCTTCCACCAGATTGTGAACAAGCGGTGCGCGCGCACCGAACACTTCGCCGACCCGGCGGGTGTCAGCAAGCGTGCGGGGGCCTTCAACGAAAATCAGGTCCGCGCCCGCTTCAAGGAAGCGCTCAGCGCGCTCCATGGCTGAGTCGAAGCCTTCGACCGACACCGCATCGGTACGGGCGATCACGAGCATGTGTTCGCGTGCATCCAGCGCCGCCTTCACGCGGCCAACCGCCTCGGCCATCGACACCACGGTCTTGCCCGCCATGTGGCCGCAGCGCTTGGGAAAGCCCTGATCCTCGATCTGGATGGCGCTTGCACCCGCCCGCTCGAACGCGCGCACAGTGCGCTGCATGTTCAGCGCATTGCCGAAACCGGTGTCGCCATCCACGATCAAGGGCAGGCTGACCCGGTCCCGGATCTGGCTCACCGTGTCGGCCGTCTCGCTGGCGGTGATGAGTCCCAT
>NZ_DATBUP010000039.1:0-8761 GCF_036515995.1 Pedomonas sp.
CGATCTGGGCGAGGAAAGAACTGCCGGCCGGGGCCCTCGGCCCCGGCCGGCTAAAGACCGTGATCAATCACGCATGGCCGCGCCGCCGTTCACGCTGAGCACCTGACCGTTTACCCACTGGCCGTCGTCCGAGACCAGGAAGGTCACCATGCCAGCAATGTCGTCCGGCTGGCCAAGGCGCGGGCTGGGCACGCGCTTCAGGCCTTCCTCGACATACTGGTCCGTCAGATGCTCGCGCACGGCCTCGGTCAACACCAGGCCCGGGGCGACGACGTTGGCGCGGATGCCCTGCTTGCCCCAGCGCGCCGCGACGTGGCGCATCAGAGCATGCAGGCCGTTCTTGGCCACAGGATACGCCACCTGCCAGGGCGCGCCGCCATAGGCTGCGCCAGAGCTGGTGTAGACCATCGCGCCCCCGCCCCGCTCGAGCAGCACCGGCAGGGCTTTTTGGGTGCAGATGAAATGGCTGCGCAGGTTGATGGCGATGGACTGGTCGAATACGTCCAGCGAGCAGTTCAGTGCGTCGACGTCACCCTGGGTGCCGCCTGCGGCGTTGGCATGGAAGAAGTCGAGACCGCCGTAAGTGGCAACCGCCTTCTCAACCAGATCGGCCACCGACTGCTCGTTGGTGATGTCCAGCGCGACAGCCAGAGCCCGGCCGCCGCCGTTGTTGATTTCCGCCGCCACGGCCGCTGCTTCGGCCTCGCGGATGTCACCCACGACCACCGCCGCGCCTTCCGCCGCCAGCCGGCGAACGGTGGCCGCTCCGATACCGCGACCGCCACCCGCGACGATACCGACTTTTCCGGTCAGTCCACGCATTGTCTTCCTCCCCTTACAGCCCGGCCCCCCGCCGGATCCGATTTAGCTGATTGCCGGGTTAGCTGATTGCCGGGCTAGCTGATTGATGGTCTGCGCCCCGCCCAAGGTGCGGCCTGCTCCAGTTGGCCCGCCAGGCGAAACAGCGTGGCCTCATCGCCATAGCGGCCCGCGAACTGCACGCCGATGGGCAGACCCGACCGGGACATGGCAAGCGGCACCGACATGGCGGGCTGTCCGGTCATGTTGAAGATGCCGGTAAAGGCCGTGAAAGTGCCGGCCGCCTGATAGTAGGCCTCAATGTTCGGATTGGACAGGCTGAGACGGCCAATCTCAACAGGAGGCGTAGCCAGCGTCGGCGTGAGCAGGACGTCGTAGGAGTCCATGAACCGCGATATGGTGAGCGCGGCTTCCTGCAGGACGTTGTTCGCATTGGCGAAGTCGATCCCCGTCGTCTTCAAGCCGATCTGGTAATAGACCAGCGTTACCGCCTCCAGAACGTCGGGGCCCGGCGCGATACCGGTTGCGGCCTGCCGTGCCTGAATGTTGGCTGCGACTGATGCGGAAATAATGCTGAACACGGCCCGCCCGATCGCTTCCATGTCCAGCTTTGGCGACGCCTCTTCCACATGGTGCCCAAGGCTCTCGCACAGTCGCGCCGCAGCGCGGGCTGCTTCCACGCATTCCGCATCGACCGGGCTGCCCGCAGGCGGTGATACAGCAAGCGCAATGCGCAGCCGGCCGGGTTCGCGCCGCGCCTCTTCAAGATAGGGCCGCTCCGGCGTTGGCGCGCCATAGCGCGAGCCGGGCTCGATGCCTGCCGTCGCGTCGAGCAGCGCCGCACTATCGCGCACGCTGCGGGTAACCGCGTGGTGCGCCGACAGCCCGCCCCAACCTTCCGTCAGCGGCGGGCCCATCGGCACGCGGCCACGGCTGGGCTTGAGGCCAAACAGGCCGCAGCAGGAAGCCGGAATACGGATGGAGCCGCCGCCGTCGGTCGCGTGGGCGACGGGAATCACTCCCGCCGCCACGGCCACGGCCGCACCGCCACTTGAGCCGCCCGCTGTGCGCTCGGGGTTCCACGGGTTGCGCGTAATGCCATTGGCAAGGGATTCCGTGGTTCCCGTCAGACCGAATTCGGGCGTGGCGGTCTTGCCGAAGATGACAAGCCCCGCGCGCTCGTACCGTTTGGCAATTTCTGAAGTAACCGTGGCGCGGTAGCCGGTCCAGTAACGGCTGCCCTGCCCGGTGACCTCTCCTTCCAGATAGGTGTTCAGGTCCTTCAGCAAAAACGGAACGCCGGAGAAGGGCCCCTGCGGTACTCCCATGGCCAGCGCGGCGCGGGCGCGCTCATAGTGTTTTTGCGACAGGAAATTATACTTCGGATTCAGCGCCTCGGTCCGCGCAATGGCGGCCTCCAAGAGCTCTGCCGCGGAGACCTGTTTACGGCGGACGAGCTCGGCAAGGCCGAGCGCATCATGCTCGCTAAGGAGAGAGAGGGGGGAAGACTTGGCCGCTGCCGCGGCCATGCCGGAGGCAGTCATTCCGGCTGCCGCCAGAGCCGTAGCACTGGCCAGCACATCACGACGCGACAAATCCATTTCCCCCTCCCCTGGGTTGCAGGCGTTCGCGGCCAAAGCACGACCGCAAACGCCGTTTTCAACGATTATGCAGTCGTCCGGTCATTCAGCAGAGACGCGCTGCTCCTTCGAACCGTTCTGCCACTCCGCATAGAACTGGTAGTACCAGCGCCGGAAGTCGCCGATCGGGCCATCGCCGTCGCAGATCAGCGCCTTTTCGACGAAGCGCTGGCGATCCCAGACGATCTTGTCCTGGTCGAACTGCTTGACGATATCCTTGATCAGCGCGCGGGCCAGACCTGCCATCGGGCCCTCGGCCTCCGCCTTCGGCTGGGTGAAGGCAAAGCGCACGCGGGTCAGATCACGGTCAACCGGGGTGATGCCGGCCACCAGCAGCGTCTCGGAGATGCCATGGAAACGGGTCCATGCCTGACCGGGGCCAAAGTTGGCGTTGATGATCTTGCCGTCCACCTCGCCCTTGGGCGTGCCCATCTTAGCCTCGACCAGACCGGTTCGCAGGTGACCATTGAAGGTCATCTTGGCGTCCGGGTAGGTCGCGGTGCCGTGGACATACTTGAAGTGCGCAGTGTCGGCGGCGTTTTCGGCCATGAACTGCAGCGGCGCGTGCACCAGCCATTCATAGCGCTCGAACGGCGTCCAGTCCGGCTGGCCGACTTCCGGCATCACCTCGAGTTCCCACATCGGGGCAACGCCTTCGGGGTGATACCATACCCATACGAAGCCGTTGGCCTCGCCGGTCTGCCAGCCGCCGCATGGACGCTTGGCCTGCGGCGGGATGTTCTTGGCGTAGGGGATTTCCTTGACCGCGCCTTCCTCGTCGTAGCGCCAAGCGTGGAACGGGCACTCCAGCATGTTGCCGTTCACCCGGCCGCCATGGCCCATGTGCGCGCCGAGGTGGCGGCAATAGGCGTCGATGACGCGGGCCTTGCCGTCTTCGCCGCGCCACACGGCCAGTTCCTTGCCGAAGTAGCGCACCGCCTTCACTTCGCCGACGGCCAGTTCATCCGAATAGCACACCACGAACCAGCCGTAGGGGTACGGCAGCTGGGTAGCTCCGCGCTCCTCGGCGCTCGGGTTGTTGTGAATGTCGGCCAGTCGCCACTCGACCAGCTGTTCCTTGGTCATTGCAGCCAGCACCTGCCAGACCGCAACCGGTGCAGTCCGCGCGTCAGCCGCCGCTCCATGATCGTGAGCCATGACAGTTCTCCTCAATCCAGCTTGAACACGCGACGGGCGTTGTCGCGCAGGAATTTCGGCCACACCTCATCCTTGAAGGGCACGTTCTCCAGATCGCTGAAAATGCGATCGAGGCTGAGGCCCATCGGGAAATAGCCGGCGTAGATAATCTTGTCCGCACCGCGGGTGTTGGCGAAGTTGATGATCGACTTGGGGTAATGCTTGGGTGCAAACGCGCTGGTCGAATAGTAAAGGTTCGGCCACTTCAGCATGAGCTTGACGGCCAGAGCATCCCAAGGCTCGGCGCCGTGCCGCATGACGACCTTAAGGTCCGGGAAGAACCAGCAGATCTCATCCAGCAGTTCGACCTTCTGCGGGGCCATCGGCATGCGCGGACCCGGCACGCCGACGTTGATAAGGATGGGGATGTCCATCTCGACGCAGGCGGCATAGATGGGGAACATGTATTTGTGGTCGATCGCCACCTGCGGGAAGGTCCCGCAGGGGAACACACTCACCGCCTTGATGCCGAAATCCCTGTGCAGCCGCTTCAGGCGGCGCACTTCTTCCATGCCCTTGTTGGGATCGGCCGGAACATCGAAGAAGAAGCGGTCTGGAAAACGCTCCTTGGCAGCAATGGCCGTCGGAGACTCTTCATGGAAGCCGACCAGCGCCTTGTCGATGTTGAAGCGGTCCATCTGCTCGACGGTCCAGGCGATGTAATCATCGCACTGGTCGACCTTGGGGACGCCCTTGAACATGTACTGCGCGGGCATCTTGAACATCTGCCGGCTTTCCTCGTCGCGCAGCAGAGGCGCAAACCAACTGTACCAGTCCGCGCGATCCTCGCTGCTGGGAATCCCCAGCATGGTGTCGATAACGCCAATATCCTTCGGGAAGGCCATAAATCTCTACTTTCCACTCAATGCGACGCAGGCGCAGGATTATCGGGAAACGTAAAACTTAGACTACAGTCTAACTATATAGAGTCGTGCGCGGCGCGCAACCGTCTCTTGTCGACTTTTCCCGTAACGTTGCGAGGCAGCGATTCAGGGCGAACATCCACGGCCGCCGGCACCTTGTAAGTCGCCAGATGGGCCTGCACGTGAGCCTTGATCTCGTCCTCGCCGAGGCTGCTTCCCTCGTGCAGCACCACCGCTGCCATAAGCCGTTCGCCAAGACGCTCGTCCGGCACACCGAAAGCCGCAGCCTCTGCGATTTCGGGATGGGACAGGAGCACGCGCTCCACCTCGGCGCAGTAAATGTTCTCGCCCGAGGAGATCACCATGTCGGTCTTGCGATCGACAATGGTGATGTAACCCTGCGCATCGACAAAACCGACGTCGCCGGTGTGCAGCCAACCGTCCGTATCGATGGCCTTGGCCGTATCGTCCGGCCGGCCCCAATACTCGGTCATGACCATCGGGCCGCGCACGCACAGCTCGCCCACTTCTCCCGCAGGCAGATCATTGCCCTGGTCGTCGATGGTCTTGATTTGGGCCAGGCTGTGGACGACGCCCGAGCATTCGGGACGGCAGACATAGCCCTCGCCCATGGCCAGGCTGATGGCGCCGGCCGTCTCGGTGCAACCGTATCCGCCGCCCGGCACCGCGATCGGGAAATTCTCCTGCATGGCCTGGAGCAGATTGAGCGCCAGCCCCTGACCACCGGTTCCCAGCGAGCGCAGGGAAGCAAGATTGCGCGGGTTCTTTTTCTGCACCTGCACCATGTCCCAGATCACGCTGGGCGGGCCGGACATGGCAGAGACGTGCTCGCGCTCGACCAGCTCGAGGGCCGTGTCCGCGTCCCAGCGGCGCTGGATGACAATCTTGTCCCCGCGCATGATGCAGGACAGGAAGATCGCCCCGACACCACTGATGTGGAACATCGGGAAGATCAGGAGGCTCGCACCCTGCGGCGCATTGGCGATCATGGTCTGCAGATCGGTGCCCAGCTTTGCCGCCAGTTCCATGGCGAACTCGGTGCCCCGATGCTGGCTGATCATCTGACCGGTCAGCATGGCCCGATGGCTCAGCACCGCGCCCTTGGGCTTGCCGGTGGTCCCGGAGGTAAAGAGAATGGCTGCCGCGTCATCGACGTGACCGTCATGGTGCGGCAGGGATGCGCCGGCGTACTTGTCCAGTGCCTCGGCAAACGCCGGGTTGTCCACGTCGATCACCGGGCCGGTGTAGCCACTCTCTGCCAGCGCCCGTGTGCGCTGGAGGTCGGAGAGCACCAGATGGCACTCGACCGTCTCGACGCAATAGCGCATTTCCTCGGGCGCGCCGCGGCTGTTGATCAGCGCGGGGATGGCGCCAAGCGCGGAGACCGCCATGAAGCCGGTCATCCACTCCAGCCGGTTGCGCATGTTGATGGCCACCCGGTCTCCCGGCTTGACGCCATACTGGTCGCGCAGCAGGGCGGCGATTGCTGCCGCCTGCCCGTAGCCCTGCGCATAGCTGGTGCGGCGATCCTCCTCCACCACGAACGTGCGGTCACCATAGGTCGCCATGCGGGCGAACAGGCCGGACAGCAGATAGTTGGCCTTGGCGAACACCGGCATGCGGTGCCCGCGAACATCGGCCTCGATGATTTCAAACGGCGCGCCCGGCGCGGTCAGATCGATTTTGGGCGCACTTTGGGTAGCAACTGCTGACACTCTCCCTCTCCCCGTCTTGCGCAGTGTGACCAACGACCGTTTGTTGTTTTATCGGCCGCGTGGTTCCCTCGGCAGGCCAAGCCCGCGTTCGGCAATGATGTTACGCTGAATCTGGTTGGTTCCGCCATGAATTGTGTCAGAGCGACTTTGCAGCCACAGGCGGGGCAGATCCTCAGGGTCATACTCCGGCTGCGCCGCGACCAGACCCGGTGCGCCCAGCACATCCATGGCCAGCTCGCCCAGCTTGCGGTGCCAGGTGCCCCAGTAGATCTTGTGGATGAAGCCTTCGCGCCCCAGCGAGGTATCATCGTCTCGCCGCGAGAGCGTGCGCAGCGCGTTGTAGCGCATCAGTGTCAGGCCGACATGGGCATCGGCGATCCGCTGACGGATCAGCGGGTCGTTCGCCGCGCCATTGGCGTTGGCCGCCGCAATCACCCGATCCAGCTCGTTACGGAAGTTCATCTGCATGGCGAGCGACGAGGCCCCGCGCTCATGCGAGAGCAGCCCCATGGCGACCCGCCAGCCTTCGCCCGGCTTGCCGACCACGTTTTCGGCTGCGGTGCGTGCGCCGTCAAAGAAGGTCTCGTTGAACTCCGCATCACCGGTGATCTGGCGGATCGGGCGGATGGTCACGCCCTTCTGCTTCAGCGGCACCAGCAGGAACGAGATGCCCTGCGGCCCCTGGCTGCCGTCCTCGGTCCGGGCCAGCACGAAAATCCAGTCAGCGTACTGCGCCAGGCTGGTCCAGGTCTTCTGACCCTCGATCACCCATTCCTTGCCGTTCGGGCCGTCTTCCAGCCACGCGCGAGTGCGGATGTTGGCAAGGTCAGAGCCCGCGTTGGGCTCGGAATAGCCTTGTGCCCAAAACTCCTCGCCCAACAGCATCGGACGCAGGAAGCGCTGCTTTTGCGCCTCGGTGCCGAAGTGGATGAGCGTTGGGCCGGCAAGCTCCACGCCCACGTGATTCATGCGCCCCGGCGCGCCGGCCCGGGCATATTCCTCGGCCAAGATCACCTGTTCGGCCAGGCTTGCGCCGCGGCCACCGTATTCCTTTGGCCAGCCGACCGCACCCCAGCCCGCCTCGCCAAGAGCCCGTTCCCAGGCGCGACGTTCCTCGACCATGCCGCTGTAGCTGGTCAGCCCGCGAATGGAGAGGAAAGGGCCAGAGAGTTGTTCGTTGAGCCAGGCGGCGACTTCGGCACGGAAAGCCTCTTGCTCCGGTGTAAACCCGGTCCGCATGTCAGTTGCCCTCCCCGAGCTTCAGAATGCGGGCGATCGTCTCGCGCTGAGACCTGGCATCGCCCAGGAGGGTCGCGCTGCCGCGCGCCCGCTTGAAATACAGATGTGCGTCATGCTCCCACGTGAAGCCGATGCCGCCGTGGAGCTGAATGGCATTGCCCGTGCAGTCAGAGAAAGCATCCGAGCAGTAGGCCTTGGCAATGGCCGCCGCTTCCGGCAGATCCGCGCCGTTCTCATCCGCAACGCACGCCGCATAGAACGCCGCCGTCTTGGCGGTTTCGACCTGGATCATCATGTCCGCCAGGCGGTGCTTGAGCGCCTGGAAGCTGCCGATCGGGCGGCCGAACTGCACGCGATCCTTGGCATACTGGACCGTCAGGTCGAGAATGGCCTCGGCCCCGCCGGCCTGCTCGGCTGCCAGCGCGATCCGTGCCAGATCGAGCGTGCGGGCGTAGGTGGCGTCCGCGCTGCCGGGCGCGCCCAGCACCATGTCGGCCGCGACCTCAACATCATCGAAATGCAGGCTTGCCATCGGACGGGTCAGATCAATGGCGACGTGCTTCTCAATTCGCAGGCCCGGCGTCTTTGCGGGAATTGCCAGGAGAGAAAGGCCGCCGCCGACACCACGCGCCGGAATGACAAACATGTCCGCGACATGTCCGAAGGGAATGTAACGCGCGCTGCCTGACAGGCGATAGTCGCTGCCGTTTTCAGACAGGGTTGCACTGCCGTCTTCCAGCCAGCCGAGCGCAGCAATCGTCTCGCCCGACGCGATGCCGGGCAGCCACTGCGCCTGCTGATCGGCGGATCCCGCCTGCACAATGGCAGGGGCTGCCATGGCGATGCTGGAGAGGAAGGGGGACGGACACAGCGTCCGCCCCATCTCCATCAGAATGATAGCCAACTCCACGTGGCCGAGGCCCGCCCCCCCGCACTGCGCGGGGAGGGCGATGCCACCGAAGCCCATGTCGGCCATGACGCCGTGCCACAACTGGCTGTCAAAGCCAGTTTCACTCTGCATGACCTCACGCACTTTGGCAGAGGTCACATACTCTCCGAAGAAACCGCGTGCAGTTTCCTGAATCAGCGCCTGCTCTTCGGTCAATACAAACTGCATAACGCTCCCTCAGCTGCCGAACCGGTAGGTGAGGCGCAGACCCCAGGTACGCGGCTCATTGTAGATGGCCGTGCTGGTGCCGAGCACCGAGTAGATCGGCGTGCCGCCGATCTTGTAGAGTTCCTTCGTGACGTTGTTCACGAAGATGGA
>NZ_DATBUP010000040.1:0-1589 GCF_036515995.1 Pedomonas sp.
AGCCACGTATTCTGCCGCGCGGTCATAACCCGGATGGCCGGCTTCGCGGCCTTCCATGCCGTCGTCCGCCAGAATGCGCACGTGCGCTTCCAGACGCTCGGCGCTCAGACCGTAAGCAGTCTGGCCGGACGCGCTGCTTGAGGCTGCGCCCGACGGCGCCTGCGCAGCCACCGGAAGCGGCAGCATGGCCAGAGACGGTGCGACCAGCGGCAGTGCAGCAATCAGGCCCCTGGTCACGGTTGCCAGCAGGCGCGCCTTCGCGCCGGATTTCAGAATGCGCGCCGTCGCGCTGGTGCTCAGGAAACGCGCCTTCGCACGGGTGGCCAGCAGCCGCGGCGTCCGCTCGCCCGCCTTGCGTTCCACTCCTGCTTCCTGCATCCCAGCGCCCATCTGCTTCATCCTTCCCTGTTCAGTGCCCCATTGGAAGCAGATGTTGCCTGCTTCATCCCGTTTGACGCAACTGTTACGAACACGCCCTTATCTGGTCAGTCTCGTTGTTCTATCCCATGTGTATTGCCGATGTCAATAGGTAAAAAACGACGATGGCGCATTTGTGAGCCTTTCTGCCGGGTGGGCGTATGCTAACAGCAGAGGCGGGACGGGGGCATGACCTGCCCAAGTGGCGGAAAAGCTGCTCTAATCCCTTTCCCCGTCGGGCGAAGTCTGGCAAATGTGCCGCCCGCGAGAGGATGACGAAACATGCTTGAGAAGACTTACGAACCGTCCGCCATCGAGGCAAAGTGGTACAAGGCCTGGGAAGAGTCCGGAGCCTTCAAGGGTGGCCAGCGCCCGGGTGCGCCGACCTTCACCATCGTCATCCCGCCGCCGAACGTCACCGGCTCTCTGCACATGGGCCACGCGCTCAACAACACCCTGCAGGACGTGCTGGTGCGCTACCACCGCCTGAAGGGGTATGACGTGCTCTGGCAGCCGGGCACCGACCACGCGGGCATCGCCACGCAGATGGTGGTGGAGCGCCAGCTCGACGCGGAAGGCAAGAAGCGGACCGACCTGGGCCGCGAGAAGTTCCTCGAGCGCGTCTGGACCTGGAAGGAAGAATCCGGCGGCACCATCTTCCAGCAGTTGCGCCGCCTCGGCGCCTCGTGCGACTGGAGCCGCGAGCGCTTCACCATGGACGAAGGCTTCTCCGCCGCCGTCATCAAGGTGTTCGTGGACCTCTACCGCAAGGGACTGCTCTACCGCGACAAGCGGCTCGTCAACTGGGATCCCAAGTTCAAGTCCGCCATTTCCGACCTCGAGGTCGAGATGCGCGAAGTTCAGGGCACGTTCAGCCACCTGAAGTATCCGCTGGCGGATGATCCCTCGCGCTACATCGTCGTTGCGACCACGCGCCCCGAGACCATGCTGGGCGATACGGCCGTCGCGGTTCACCCGGAGGACGAGCGCTACAAGGACATCATCGGCAAGATGATCCGCCACCCGCTCACCGGGCGGCTGATCCCCATCATCGGTGATGAATGGGCTGACCCCGAGCTCGGTTCCGGCGCGGTGAAGATCACCCCGGCGCACGATTTCAACGACTTCGCCGTCGGCCAGCGCCACAAGCTGCCGATGATCAACATTTTCGA
>NZ_DATBUP010000041.1:0-7490 GCF_036515995.1 Pedomonas sp.
ATCTCGCCCGCACCGTGGTGCGCCGGGCCGAGCGGATGACCACCGCCAGCACGGTGAGCGCCTGGAATGCAATGCGGTACCACATCATCTGGTTCTGCTTCTTGCCCGACAGATCCTTGCCGGAGGCGAGCAGGTACAGACCACGACCCAGCGCACCCACCGTGAGCAGGGCGCCGATGACAATCACGACAATCATGAAACCGTTCATAAGTCTCCATCCTCAACGGCCATACTCAACAGGCACGCCAGCCCAGAACGGGCACAGGTTATTGGCGAACGTGTGGATTAACGGTTTTCTCCCGCGCCCGCAAATCAGCTCTCGAGTGAGGCCTCCAGCCCCAGGCGGCGCAGGACGTCCCGGCGCGTCCACCCCTGCGCCCGCAAGTCCGCCAGCGAGGGGGAGCCCGCCCGCTTGGCAAGACGCTGGCCGGTCTCGTCCGTCAGCAGGCGGTGGTGGTGGTAGGCGGGCGTCGGCAGGCCGAGCAGGGCCTGCAGCAGCCGGTGGATGTGGGTGGCGTGAAACAGGTCCTGCCCGCGAATGATATGGGTGATGCCCTGCAGCGCATCGTCCACCGTCACGGCCAGATGATAGCTGGTGGGGGTTTCCTTGCGGGCCAGCACCACGTCGCCCAGGCTGAGGGGATCAGCGGTGATTTCCCCTGCCTGCGCATCGTGCCAGACCAGCGGGCCGGTCTGCGTGAGGGCCCGGTCCGTGTGCAGGCGCAGGGCATAGGCCGCGCCGGACCGGATGCGGGCCTGCCGCTCGTCTTCCGACAAATGCTTGCACAGGCCCGGGTAGAGCGGGCCGTCGGGCCCGTGAGGGGCCGCGCCGGAGCGGGCGACCTCGGCCGCGATGTCCTTCCGGGTGCAGAAGCAGGGATAAAGCAGGCCCATGGCGGAGAGCCGGTCAAGCGCCGCGCTGTAATCGGCCATGTGCTCGCTCTGGCGGCGCACCGGCGTTTCCCAGTTGAGGCCGAGCCAGTCCAGATCCTCGAAGATGCCCTCGATGAGCTCGGGACGGCAGCGGGTGCCGTCGATGTCCTCGATGCGCAGGAGGAACCGCCCGCCGTGCTGCTCTGCGAAGCGGGCGTTCAGCAGGGCCGAGTAGGCATGGCCCAGGTGCAGCCGCCCGGTGGGAGACGGCGCGAACCGGGTGAGGACGGAAGCGGTGCCGTGGGGAGACGTGCCGTGAGGCGGCGTGCCGGGAGCGGAAGCGGTGGGCGCAGACATGGCCGTGACCCTAGACCGGCGCGGACCCGCGTGGAAGAGGCCGATCGAGGGGCTGTGACCCAATAGAGTTCGGTCGGAGGAATTAAATCATTGTTATTGTTTTTTTCCTATTGACGGCCGAAACGATCAGGAATAAAAGAAGAACATACGGTATGGAAAGTGGTGAGCGTGGCGTGAAGGCGTAACCCGGTGTCAGCAACACCCAGTTTTGTCGCGTGGCGCTTCGCTCTTTCTCATTGTGATAAAAACCGCCTGCGCGGTGGGGTGCTTCCCTGCCCGGCCGGAGCTCTACGCCCGGCGCGGGTAGGCGACGCGGGTCAGCCGGTGGTACAGGCAGGCCGTCGCCACCAGGCAGACCGAGCCCAGCAGCACCGGCGCGAACAGGAAGCCGAAGCTGGGGTCGGAGGCGAACACCACCAGCGGGTTGCCCCCTGCCGGCGGGTGCGTCAGGCGCAGGAAGGCCATGAGGGTGATCGCCAGCCCCACGCCCAGCGCTGCCGCCCACCAGGCTCCCGGCAGCAGGGCGTGCAGCGCCAGCCCGACCAGCGCGCCGATGAAGTGCCCGCCCACCACGTTGGCGGGCTGGGACAGCGGGCTGTCATGGGTGGAGAACAGCAGCACGGCGCTCGCCCCGAACGGAGCGATGAGGAGCGGGTTTCCCGAGTAGACGCTGATCGCCGCAACGAGGCCGATGCCGAGAATGCCGCCGACTCCGGCCATGATGGCATGGCGGGGGTGAGCCTTGGGCTGATGACGGGCTACATAGTGACGCACGAAAGCACACTACCTGGGGCTGTTGTCGTTCCGGATCGTGGCCCATGCCCCATGGCCAATCGGAGCACAACAGAGAAAAACTATCCGCAGCCCAAACATTCGGCGGGTGGGGGCGAAATATCCTCGAGATTTCTTGGGGTCCGGGCAGATCGTTACGCATTCATAGACTTGACGATACCAGATCATGTCATGTCATTATGCTGCAGCACGAGGTGTGGTAGAACTCGTGTCGTTGCGGAACCAACTGTCGAGCGGCCCCGTCGGCCGGCTTGAGTGCGACAAGTCCGATCGGTCGCGGTCGCTTTCCTAGCAGAAAGCGAAAGCGAACCCTCAATGTACCACCCTGCCGTTCTGCCGAAGCCGGAGCCCGTCCTCCCGAAGCTGGAGCAGTGTCCCGCGCTGGTCCTGAACGCGGACTGCACACCCCTCTCCTACTACCCCTTGAGCCTGTGGGATTGGCAAACGGCCCTCAAGGCCGTGTTTCTGGAGCGGGTGAACATCGTGGCGGAGTATGACCGCGAGGTTCATTCTCCCAGCTTCACCATGAGGCTGCCCTCGGTCATCAGCCTCAAGCAGTATGTGAAGCCGGCACGCTACCCGGCCTTCACCCGGTTCAACCTGTTCCTGCGTGACCGCTTCGCCTGCACCTACTGCGGCGCGGGCGAAGACCTGACTTTCGACCACGTGGTGCCCCGGTCCCACGGCGGCCGCACCACCTGGGAGAACGTGACCACCGCCTGCGCTCCCTGCAACCTGCGCAAGGGCGGACGCACGCCGGCTGAGGCGGGCATGCATCCCCACATCAAGCCGCACCAGCCGACAACCTTCCAGCTCCAGCAGAACGGGCGCGCCTTCCCGCCCCGGTTCCTTCACAAAACCTGGCGGGACTACCTCTACTGGGATACCGAGCTGGAGGCGTAGCCGGCAGCGGCCGCTGAAACAGCGGGGGTGCAGGAGACCAAAGCCCCCTGCAAAAGAGCACCTTCAGCCGGACAGAGAGTCGGGCAGACGGAAGGTCAGGCAATCAACTGACTACGCCTTGTGAACCGGCTTGGCGCGGGCGGGCCAGGAGTCGGTCAGGTCTTCAAGCGCGATCTCGACGCATTCCACTTCCAGGCGCACGGCGGCAGGCCCGGCGAAGTCGAGATCGAGGGTAGCAGCGCCATCCTCTCCCGGTGTCACGGTCACGGCGAGCAGCTCGAGGACCGCGTCCTGATCGGCGGCGGCAGGCCAACCCTTGCGGGCCGCCTTCATCACGCCTTCGATGCGCAGGGCGGTGCGCACACGGCGCGGCTCCGTCGCCGCCTCTTCCCACTGGAAACGGTTCATCAGCAGCACGAAGCGGCGATGCTTCTGGTCGAGGCAGACCTCGGACGGCCGCACCACCGCGTCCTGCACCAAGGCAGAGATAACGGGGACGTCGTCGCTGTCCTGAGCCAGAAGTCGGAGTGGTTTCGACATGCGCTCGCCTCCTTTACCCGCGTCAACCTTGAGCTGTGCCCGGGGCGCGGCCTTGGGCCTGCACGCAGGGCCCGCGCCCCATGGCACCGTCGTCAGCCGGCGCTCACCCGCTCGATATCGGCGCCGACGGCAGAGAGCTTTTCCTCCAGCCGTTCATAGCCCCGGTCAAGATGGTAGATACGGCTGACCGTGGTCTCGCCGCGCGCCGCCAGCCCGGCGATCACCAGGCTCATGGAAGCGCGCAGGTCCGTCGCCATGACCGGCGCGCCGGTCAGAAACTCTGCACCGCGCACGAAGGCCGAACGCCCCCGCACCTGAATATCGGCTCCCATGCGGGCAAGTTCCGGCACGTGCATGTAGCGGTTCTCGAAAATCGTCTCGGTCAGCACGCTCGCGCCGTCCGCCAGCGCCAGCATGGCCATGAACTGGGCCTGCATGTCGGTCGGAAAGCCCGGATAGGGGGCGGTGGTGACGGAGATGCCCTTCAGGCCGCCGTTGCTGCGGGCAACCCGCAGGCTGTTGCGGCTGGCGGTGATGGAGACACCGGCCTCCTCGAACGCCTGAATGACCGAGCCCATGGTATCGGCATTGATGCCCACCAGTTCCAGCTCACCCCCGGTGATGGCCGCCGCACAGGCGTAGGACCCCGCCTCGATGCGATCCGCCATGACCGCATAGGTGGCGCCATGCAGGCGGGTCTTGCCCTTCACGACGATGCGCTCGGTGCCCACGCCCTCGATCTCGGCTCCCATGGCGGTCAGGCAGTTGGCCAGATCGACGATCTCGGGCTCGCGCGCCGCATTCTCGATAATGGTCTCGCCATCGGCCAGCGTGGCCGCCATCAGGATGTTCTCCGTCGCACCCACCGATACGAACGGGAAACGCACCACGCCGCCCTTCAGGCCATCCGGCGCCATCGCCTTTACGTAGCCCTGGGCAAGCTCGATCTTCGCGCCCAGCGCCTCGAGGCCCTTCAGATGCAGGTCGATGGGGCGGGTGCCGATGGCGCAGCCACCGGGCAGGGAGACGGTCGCCTCGCCGCAGCGGGCCAGCAGCGGACCCAGCACGAGGACGGAGGCGCGCATGCGGCGCACGATGTCATAAGGCGCGACCGTGCTGGTGATGCGGCTGGCCTTCAGGGTCATCACCCGGCCGAATTCCTCGGGGCGAGAGCCCTCCAGGATCATCGACACGCCGTGCTGGTTGAGCAGGTGGGTGAAGGTGTCGATGTCCGCCAGACGCGGCAGGTTGCGCAGGGTCAGCGGCTCTTCGGTCAGGATGGCCGCCGGCAGCAGCGTCAGCGCCGCGTTCTTGGCTCCCGAGATGGGAATGCGCCCGCTCAGCGGTTTGCCGCCGCGAATGATGATCTTGTCCATGAGCTGTTCCTAATCCGGCGGCTCTTCTACTTCACAACAAATGCTTCAGCGCGCACTGGAAGGCACGCTGGAGATGGCCCCTAGAGGCGCGGCAGGGTGACGCCGCGCTGGCCCTGGTACTTGCCGGCTCGGTCCGCGTAGGAAACCTCGCACGGCTCGTTGCCCTGCAGGAACAGGAACTGGCACGCGCCCTCGTTGGCATAGACCTTGGCGGGCAGCGGCGTGGTGTTGGAGAATTCCAGCGTCACGTGACCCTCCCAGCCCGGCTCGAGCGGGGTAACGTTCACGATGATGCCGCAGCGGGCATAGGTGGACTTGCCAAGGCAGATCACCAGCACATCGCGCGGGATGCGGAAATACTCCACCGTACGCGCCAGCACGAAGGAGTTGGGCGGGATGATGCAGACGTCCTGCTTGCGGTCCACGAAGGAATGGGGGGAGAAGTCCTTCGGGTCCACCACCGCGTTGTCCACGTTGGTGAAGATCTTGAACTCGTCCGCCACCCGGGCATCGTAACCGTAGGACGACAGGCCGTAGGAGATGCAGTCGTTCCGCTCCTGACGGTCGACGAAGGGTTCGATCATTCCCTCGTTGAGAGCCTTTTCACGGATCCAGCGATCGGACATCAAGGACATGGGCGGACAGTTCCCCTTGCGGCAGGTAAACGCAGCATCGAAATGGCGGAGCTCCGCTTTCACGGAGGCGTTTCGCGTTCTAGCCGCTCAGGCGGGAGCCGACAAGGCAACAGCGGGCATCAATTCGGCGATTCGCCGCTCACGCCCCGCCATCTGCCCAGGTGCCGCGCACCTGCACCCGCCCCTGCGCTATCGGCGCACGGCGATGATCTCCAGCACCGTCGGGGTGATCATCAGGGTCGAGGGCTCACCGCTGCGCTCCTGAAAATCGGCGCTGATCTCGTCCGCCAGCGCGGGGGCGATGCGGCCCAGATCCACCAGCCGCCGCAGGTTGACGTCGATGAAGCTGGCGGGCCACTGCCACACGAAGCTGGACGGGCGGATGATGTCGATGACCGGGCGCAGCTCGCGCAGCTCGAAGCCCGCCTCCTCCAGCCAGCCGGGGAGATCGAGCGCTATGTCTGGCTCGCCGCCGTCGTCCCGCCAGCTGCCCATGACCTCGGCAACGAACTTCTCCAGCAAGGCAGAGCGGGGCGCGAGCCGCCAGGTGCGGTAGTCGAGGTATTCATGGATGACGAGCGCGCCGCCCGGCCGGAGGGCGTCCGCTATCCCTTCCAGCAGTTGCAGGGGCTGGCGCAGGAACGCGAAGATCCAGCGGCACCATGCGCCGTCCATGGAGCCATCCTCCACCGGCAGGCCGTCGATGGAGACATCCTGGCAATGGGCGGCGATGTTCCCGTAGCCGCAGCGTCGGGCCCGCTCGCGCAGCACCGTGACGAACCGCTCGGAACGCTCGATGGCACACACCTGCCCCTCGGGCCCGACCAGATCCGCAAGGTCGAAGGCGGCGTATCCCGGCCCCGCGCCCACGTCGAGCAATCGGTGCCCGCGCGTAAAACCGGCGCGACGCCAGGCGTCCAGGGCCCGGGCGCGCCAGACCTGATGCTGAAGGCCCAGGCGCTCCACCTCCGCGTCGTGCGTGCCGAGAATATAGTCCTGCTCGCTGGTCGGCGTCATGGCTCCCCCCTTGGTCTCAACAGGGTCATCTCGAAGGCGCATCCGGGCGGATCAAATGGCAGAGGCGCGCACGCTGCGCCGCCTCCGGCTCAAGTCAGAGAGCTTACCCGGATATGGGGGCTAACGCATGGGATGGATTTTTGTCGTGCGCGGGTGCGTTGAACCGTCGAAAACCCAAATCCGGAGAAGAACATGCGGCCGGGCGGCGGAGCGCTGCACGCGCTCAGGCGCAGGTACAGGTACAGGCATAGATACAGGCACCGGCACAAGGGCGCAGGTCAGCCGCGAATGTGCAGCACGCAGATGAGGGTGAACAGGCGGCGGGCGGTCTCGAAATCAACGTCCAGCTTGTCGGACAGCCGATCCATCAGCAGTTCGGCGGCATGGTTGTGAATGCCCCGCCGTCCCATGTCGATGGCCTCGATCTGACTGGGGGACGCGTTGCGAATCGCCTGATAGTAGCTCTCGCAGATGGCGAAATACTCGCGGATGACGCGCCGGAATGGACTCATGGGCACCACCACCGTCTCCAGCCGCGCGCCCTCCTCGTTGGAGATATCGAGTGCGAGACGGCCCTCCTCTACGCGCATGAGCAGCTTGTAGGGTCCCTTGTACCCATCCGGGTACTCGGTGCGCGGCTCGAAGTGGTTGCCTTCGAGCAGATCGAAGATGGCGACGCGGCGCTCCTGCTCCACGTCGGCATTGCGCCACAGGATCGTGCGCTCGTCGAGGTCGACCGAGATAATCCGTTGTGTGGTTTGCGCGCGCGTCATCAACGCCTGCATAGCAGATTTTCGGGCCTGACCATTACGCTGAAAATCAACCGGTCCGCCTCAGGGGCCGGCCAGCAGGCTGTCGGGGGTCAGGACCGCCGCGATCAGCCGCTCCAGTTCCTCGCCTTCCGCCGCCACCTGACCGTCAAGCACAAGGAGGCTGAGGCCGTGTACCAGCGACCAGGCGCGTAGGGCATGAATCCGAATCACGGCGGTGTCGTCCT